>JACQGT010000456.1 GCA_016199425.1 Chloroflexota bacterium | reverse complement strand
GCCCTGCACCGCTGGCTGCCCAGCCAGGTGGCCTCTCTGGGCTGGGGGACAACGCTGATTCTCGTCACGCCCCAGCTCAGCGAACCTCTGCTCTGGTCGCTGCACTCGTTCAACCGCAAGGGGCTGAATGTGCAGGTGGTGGTCTGCGTCCGCCAACCCGCTTTTGAACGGACGCGCCAGCAGGCCGAAGTCATGGGCATCGGCGTACATCAGGCCCTGTGGGAATCTGATCTGGCACAGCTGGGTCAAGGTTTCGACCCAGCTCAACCTAAACGTTTCGACCCAGCTCAACCTAAACGAGGCGGCTTCAATGGGGTATAACTTCGACTTTACACCAGAAGAAAAGAGCGCGGTCGCCGACCGGATGGACGAACTGGGCCAGGCGGCTCCAACCATCCAGGAAGATACGGCCTGGTACGGTTCACTGTTGCGCCCACTGCTGATTACCCTGCTGGTGGGCTGCATCGCGGTGGCCGCCGTGGGTTTTCTGCGCCACGTTGCGCCCGCCCAGATTGGCTACTACGTGCAGATCACACTGGTCGCCGCCTTACTCTCCACATTCATCGGCAGCTATACGACGACGCTGCTGGTACACCCGGAACAGCGCCATCGGCGCACCTGGGCCTTTCGCGCCGCCGAAGTCGGGCTGATTCTCTTTCTGCTGCGGCTGGCTGTCTGGCTGCTGGTGGAAGGGTTGCCTACCCTTCAATCCACCCTCTACAGCCCGTTGACCACCCTTTTCTCTGCTCCCTTTGTGGTGGCGGGCGTGCTGGTCTATACCACCTGGATACTCTCTGTTCTGGCCACAGATGATTTCTTGCAGATGGGTTTGCACCCCGACGAACTGATCGTGCGCACAGGACGGGGCGAGAGTCGCTGGTCGCCGGATATTCACATCCGCAGCGACCGCCAGAGTTTGCTGGTGCGCTTTACCCAGCGCTGGATCGGCGGCGGTGTGCTGATGCTGATGCTCACCGCGGGCAGCCAGATTGGAACGGGCAGCAATGGATTTTTTGCCATCACCCGCCAGGCCATCGATCCACTGGTGATCGGAGCCACAATTCTCTATTTTCTGATCGGGCTGATCCTCATCGCCGTGGGGCGGCTGGCCGTGCTGCGCGCCCAATGGCAGATCGAGCGCATCCCCGTCGAGACAACCATCACCCGTAACTGGCCCATCTACACCGTTGGTCTGCTGCTGGCCGCGGGGCTGGTAGCCGCCGTCCTGCCCCTGGGCGGGACCTTCCGCCTGGCCCAAATTCTCGGTTGGATTATCCAGGCCCTCTACATTGTGGTCTTTGGCATTCTCGGCCTGCTTATGGCCTTTATCGGCCAGTTTCTGCCTGAGAGCGAATCGGCAGAATCGGCACCTCCCTTGGGGCCGATTGCGCCGCCGCAGATGGAAGCCGGACCGGGGCCGGTTATCGTTCCCCCGTGGATTGGGGGCACACTCTTTTGGGTGATCCTGGCCCTGCTGCTTGGCTATGCAGCCTATCTCTATTTGCAGGAACGGGGCGTCACCTTTGCCTGGCTGCGCCTCTTGTGGGAGCGACTGCGGCAGGCGTGGCGGGGGCTGTGGGGCGAATTTGAAAGTTGGCGGGCCGCAGTTGTGCCCGCCGCCCAGACAGAAGAGGCGCAGCCCCAGGGCCGGCGAGGCCCCCAATGGTGGCGGCGGCTCCAGTTGGGGCGCATGTCCGCCAGCGAACGCATCCGCTACTTCTATCTGACCACTCTGGAACACGCGCAAGAGCAGGGGGTTGGCCGCAAGCCTGGGGAGACCCCTCTGCGCTACGCACCCCGGCTGGAGGATACGATCCACGAGGAGAGCGAAAAACCCTTCTCCCAACTGACCGATGAGTTTGTAGAGATTCAATACGCAGGCCATACCTTCGACGACGACTCTGCCTCCTACGCCCAGCATCTCTGGCAACACATCCAGCGGTCGTAGGACAGACTGCGAGCGGAAAAAGAGAAAGATGGGGCGAAAAACGAAGCGCTGGATGGCTGATTTGACATTTTTTGCCACCTTGACTCTGCCCTGAGAGCCTGCTATAATCAGCTTACAATTGGTATTCCGTGGGTATTCCGTGGGGAATCACTGTAAACCCCACGCTGATTGCCTTCTATCTCGTAGAGTTGACACAGCGACAGCCCAGTGCCGGGCGTTTTGGCTCGATGCAGTCACTCTCCTCTCCACACCAGCGCAATTCGGGAAACTGTACAATGGCGGGATCATCTCAGACAGACAGTGATCGGTATTCGGAAGAGTTCAATGACTTTGACGGCGAATCGATGGAGGGAGCAGATTACGATCTCTTCGAGCAGTATCTGGCCGAAGAAGATGATTTGGGCCTGCCCGAGCGGGGCGATCTGCGCGAAGGGACGATTGTAGAGGTCCGCTCGAATGAAATCCTCATCAACATTGGCGCCAAACGCGATGGTGTCGTCCAGCAAGCGGATTTGGCCCGTTTGGAACGGGAGTACGTAGCCACATTGGTCGTGGGTGAGCTAGTCCCCGTGGTGGTCAGCAAATTGACCACAGAAGAGGGGATGCTGATCCTCAGCATTGCCGATGCCCTGCAAAAGCGGGATTGGCTGGTTGCGGAAAAGATGTTGGAAAGCGGCGAGATCGCGGTGCGCAAGGTGGTGGGCTATAACAAAGGCGGCCTGCTGGTCGAATTCGGCCATCTGCGTGGCTTCATCCCGGCGTCTCACATCGTCGGGCTGCCCCGCAGTCTCAGCGAAGACGAACGCAATCACCGCTTCAACGAGATGATCGGCGAAGAATTGCCGGTGGAAGTGATCGAAGTGGAGCGCCGCCGCCGCCGTTTGGTCCTTTCCCATCGCTTTGCCGAACGCAAATATCGGGAAGAACGCAAAACGCAGCTTTTCGCAGAGATGAAGGTGGGCGATGTGGTGGAAGGCGAAGTGCGCAGCCTGCGTCCCTTCGGCGCTTTTGTAGACATCGGCGGGGCCGACGGTCTGCTCCACGTGAGCGAGATCGGCTGGACGCCTGTCAGCCACCCCCGGGATGTGTTACAGGTAGGGGATCGCATTCAGGTGGAGGTGCTGCGGCTGGACGCCGACCGCAGCCGGATTGCCTTGAGCCGCAAGAAATTGCTGCCCAACCCCTGGGAAAGCATCGAAGAGCGCTACCGGCAGGGCGAAACGGTACTGGTGACCGTCACCCGGGTGGTGGACTTTGGGGCCTTCGCCCAACTGGAGCCGGGGGTCGAGGGGCTGATCCACATCAGCGAACTGGCCGAGATCGAAATTGCCGAGCCGTTGAAAAGTGTGGCAGCGGGCGACCGGGTGGCGGTGAAGATTCTGCGCGTGGACGCGGAACGCCAGCGCATCGGCTTGAGCCACCGCCAGGCGGACGATCTGGTTGGTCAAACTCTGCTGGAGACGGCCGTTGATCAGATGGCAGAGCAGAAAGACGAAGCGGCCATGCCAGACGAAGCGGCTATGCCAAACGCAGAAGCTACGCCAAACGCAGAAGCTACGCCAGACGCAGAAGCTACGCCAGACGCAGAAGCTATGCCAGACGCAGAAGCTACGCGATCATAGCGGGGATACACCGGACTGACATCTCAGAAATTGAACAGAAGCAGCGGCCTGTATTTTTGGGTTTTGGCCATCGCCTATTTTTGCCGTTTGCCCCCTATCTGGCGTATACTATAGGTCCTGTCAGCCGCGAGGGGTGCTTCTTGCGCCTGTATTGATGCCGTCTGTGTTGATGCGCTGACAGGATTGTTCTTACCAACAACCGGTGTTAGGCCCAAGCGACTGTCACCGCAACCCGCCCAGAAGGGGGGTGAAGTCAATGAGCGTCGATTTACGACCAGGGGAATCCCAGGAAAGTCTTCTCAAGCGCTTCCGCAAAGCCGTGGCCGAGGCCCGCATTTTGCCGATTGTGCGCCAGAAGCGCTGGTTTACATCCAGGAGCGAAGTACGCCGTATTAAGAAGCAGAAGGCGATCCGCAAAGCGCAGCGAACCGTCCCCCGCTTTCTGTAGGAAACAGGTACTACTCAGCCAGGCAAAGAGAGGGACGCAGATTTTTATGATCTGAATTGATCTGCGCTGTTCGGCAACGGGCGCTTCGCCATCTTTGTTTCAATCTTTGTAATCTGCGTCCGCTTTTGATAGGCTGAGTAGTTGCGAAAACAGATGTTTTGAATGGAGATCTATGGCTGAGGAAACACTAACACTCGAAGGAAAGATCACCGAAACCCTTCCCAATGCGAACTTTCGGGTCGAACTGGAGAACGGTCACAATGTGCTTGCCTATCTTTCGGGAAAGATGCGCAAGTATTACATTCGTGTCCTCTTGGGCGATAAGGTGAAGGTGGAAATGAGTCCCTATGATCTGACCCGCGGGCGGATCACATACCGTTTCAAGTGAGACGACAAAAAACGCGCGTTTTTCGGCACGTGTGCCGTAGGCCGCGTTTTGTTTGACCACAGCCAAATAGTTGACACAAAGGCCCGAGACAGGTGTGTCCCGGACCTTTTGATGTAGAGCGGACTGTCAGTCCGTTCTACGGTTGGGAATAGTGGCGAATGGCCCTGTCAATCACCTGCTGTTCAGCCTCAAAGGTGAGCAGTCTGGCTGCTTCTTCCATCTCTATCCACAGGGGATGGAATTGGTGCGCGTCGTGTACAGGGCGCTGGATTTGAGCAGGCGAACGCAACTTCATCAGGAAATAGTGTTCGTCCCGAATGTAGTGATCTCCCCTGTAGTCAAATTCCACCGTCGCGCTGCCCAAATCCGCCAAAATCTCTAGATCGGTGTATCCGGTCTCTTCTGCCGTCTCGCGCAGGGCTGTTGTCAAAGCATCTTCGCCGGGATCGATGTGTCCTTTGGGCAGACGCACCTCGTCCAAATCGGGTCTGTCCAGCAGAAGGACGTAGGCACGCTCCCCATCCAGTCCATCGATTTTGCCCTGCTGAATCACAACGCCGCCCGCCGCCTGGTATTGTTTTATTGCCATTCCATTCGCTTTCCGTGTGGTTGGGCAGTTGCGGTGTCAAAGTAGGGGCGCTGCTTGCGTCGCCCGGTACACACCGGGCCCAGCCAGCAGCCCCCCAGCCGATTCAGGCAGGTAAAGCCCCGGGCTGAGGGATGCTGACCAATTCCACAAAAAGCAAT
>JACQGT010000455.1 GCA_016199425.1 Chloroflexota bacterium | reverse complement strand
GGGGTCGATCTCCAGCACGGCCAGGTCGCTGTGACGGTCCAGGCCGATGACTTCGGCAATGGTCACTGTGCCGTCGGGGAAGGTGATCTGCACCTGGTCCGCGTCGGCAACCACGTGGGCGTTGGTAACGATGTGGCCGTCGGCATCCCAGACAAATCCGGATCCCTGGCCTTGCGGAATCAGTGTCTCCGGGTCGATCTGTTCAGATTCGGGAAACAACTGTTGGGGCATATTGCGCTGGAAGCTGAGAACGTCCACATTCACCACCGACGGCCCCACCTTTTCGTAGATGGCGATCAGTACGGCGGTCTCGTAGTCGGTCACATTCTCGCTGATGACAATCGGTTGCGCAGGAGTGACGGGGGTTGCCAGTTGCTGGACAAGGGGAGCGCGCAGAGAGGCCGGTTCGCCGCTTTCGCTGCGGCTGGTGGGTGTACTCACCAGAAAGTAGCCCGCCACTACAAAAACGGCGCAGAGGGCAAAGATGACAAGCGTCCCAATGCCACCCACAATCAACCAGACGCTCCGGTTACCTTTTTTTGATTCTTCGATCATACGTACATTCCTCCCATCACATACCAATCAACCAATGAACCAATCATCGGTAGGGGCGCTTGCTTGCTGCGCCCGCTGTGCGGCGGGTGCAGCAAGCAAGCGCCCCTACGATATTCCCATCGAATGTCATTTGACGCGCGCTAAAAGTGAGTTTCCTCGTAATAGACCCCATTATACCCGTTCTGCACCTGATTCTCCATACGCTTCTGGGCCTGCCCGATTTGCCAGCCCCAGGCGGCCAGGGTCAACCCGGCAAAAAGGAGCAGCCCGGCCACCATATAAGCCAGCAATTCCGGCCAGATGAGGATAGCCAGCCCGACTGCGGACAGAGCCAATCCCGGCCCCATCAGCAACCAGCCGGCCGCGCCACCGGCCCGCCGGCCAAAGCGCTGTCCATAGCGATTGATGCGTATGAAGAAAGGTGTACGATTGAACATATCTGAAACTCCTGTTTATCCAGAGGGTGGAGCAGTCACAGACCCAAAGTTGGTCATTGAAACGTGAAACGTGAGAGTACATCACGCGATCTCACGTTTCACGCTTCATCTACTTCGTCAGTCCCGCCGCCCCATCAGAATGAAGGCGTAGTAGAGCAGCGTACTGATGGCCTGCAAAGCGGCGGCCACGTAAGTCAAAGCCGCTGCGTCCAGCACAGCACTGACACCCTGCAATTCTGGGCTGGTCACAACGCCCCGGTTGACCAGAATGGCCTTGGCCCGTTTGCTGGCGTCGAACTCTACCGGCAGGGTGACGACCGTAAAGAGCGCAGTAGCACCAAAGAGAATCAGCCCGACCCAGGCCAGAGATTGGCCCAGCGCACTGTTCAGAAAGAGGCCGACAAAGAAGATAATCGGGCCGAGCCAACTGCCGATTTGCACGCTGGGAACCATCGCGCTGCGCAGGTTCAGCGCGGCATAGCCTTGCTGGTCCTGCAGAGCGTGGCCTGCCTCGTGCGCAGCGACGCCCACGGCGGCCAGGCTGGGGCTTTTGTAGACATCCGGGCTGAGACGCAGGGTCTTGCTGCGCGGGTCGTAGTGATCGCTGAGAAAGCCATTGACCTCTTCCACATTTACGCTTTGCAGACCGTTGCTGTCCAGAATCAGCCGGGCCACCTGCGCGCCGGCCAAGCCACGGGCCGTGCGCACTTTGGAGTATCTGCCGAAAGCCGACTTGACTTTTGCCTGCGCCCACAGCCCAAGCAGCAGAGCCGGCAGGCTAAAAAGTATGTAGAGTCCGTATCCGCCAAACATTGCCTACCTCCTGTAAGGAATTTAGCGATTGGAGATTGGCGACTGGAGATTGGCTTGAACGAATCACTAATCTCCAATCTCCAGTCGCCAATCGCTTAATCTCAATTCTAACATCCTGCACTACGCAACAGTGTAGCACAGGTTGCTATTCTTTTCATTAGAAAACCATTAACCTCGTGTTAGCGCAAAAAGGAACAAATGTGCTAGAATTTATGGGTACGGGACGAGTAGGGAAATTCATTCGTTTACAGTAGATTTACGTAGGAGCATCCAGAATGTCCACCTATCTTTACATGAACGCCTGGCGGGAAATCCTGGCCCGGGGCTTTGACGGCCAGGAGATGCAGCTCAATGTCACCCCAGAATGGCTGGTCAACCCGGCCACCCGGCGGCGGTTAAAGCTCGACTACCTTTTCCCCGGCATCGACGTGGCCGTGCGTTTCACCGGATTGACGGCCAAAGGCCAGGGGCGGCGCAGCGATTGGGAAGCGCTGGAAGATGAGCAGCGCGACCAGACCCGTGTGGAATTGTGCAAAGAACACGGCGTCCAATTGGCCGTCATCGATCCTGCGGACGATCCGGTGAAGCAGATGGATGGGCTGCTCACTGTTCTCAGCCGGGCCAGCCGGGTGGTGGCCCAGGGCGACAAAGAGCGGGCCGCCAAGAAGAAGGCGATGAACGATCTGGCAAAGGTGCTCAAAGAGACGACACGCATCCGCACCAACCTGGCCCAGAAACCCGAACAGACGTTAGCGACTCTGGCGGAAAGTTGGCGGGATCGGGAGGCGGGTATCTCCACGGAATTGCAACAGTCCAGCACACTGGCCCAAACGAACGCCAACGGCGCCAAAGCCGCCCGCAAGTTCAAGCAGCTAGACGCCGGCCAGCGCATCGCCCACAGCCATTTTGGCGTAGGGGTCATCATCGCTGTGGACGGCGAAGGCGCAGAAATGCGCATTTCGATTCTCTTCGATGGCGACCGCGAGCGGACCTTTCTGGCGGCGCTAGTGGTGGATAAGCTGCAAGCGGCGTAAGGAGGCGACTGGGGATTAGCGATTAGCGATTGGGTGTCAGCGGAGTGCCAATCGCCAGTCGCTAATCTCCAGTCGCTAATCGCTCTTTTCCGCGGCGCGCAGGAGAAGGGCGGCTGCCATGCGTGTGTTTTCCTCGATAGCTAGTTGCAGGAAGATATTTTCGCCTGCGGCATAGAAGGAGAGAAAAGCCACCACACCGATCACCATCAAAAAGACCCCGGCGATCGTTCCTCCCGCGCTGCCCAGCGCCAGCAGATCGGACTGTAGCCCGGCATCGCCAAGAAACTGGCGGGCGATGGGTCCGGCCAGCCCGGCCACCAGGGCCAGCAGGATGGAACCGGCCAATACAATCCACGCCAACACCTTCAACAGAGTGCCGATCAAACGAAGAACACCAAATCGTTGGGGTACGCTCACGGGTCTGCTCGCTTTCTTACTCCTCACAAATAACAAACACCCTTACGCGGGGGCAAGGGTGCAGAATCGAATGGATATAGCTCCAGAGCGTGCGAACGATAGATGCACACGAAACTTAAGCAGTTTCAGCTTTGGCCGGGCTGCTGGTCGTCTCTTTGCTCGCTGGCTTTTCCTTGCTGCTACCAACAGCTTTGCTCTCCTTGCTTGTGCCTTTGTCGGACGCTACGCCCTCTGCCTTCTCTGTCTTGGCACTCTCCGCGCCGCCCTCCCCGTTGTCGCTGCGAGTGCTGGACGCAGGGTTGTTGTTGCCCGTCTTGGAGCTACCCTTTTTGCTGTCGTTGATATACCAGCCGCTGCCTTTGAAGTGAATGGCTGGACGCCCCATTTGACGCTCAACATTCTCTGCACCACAATTTGCGCACGCGGGCGTCGCTGTTGCCGAGAAGGAAAGTATCTTCTCGAACTCGTGCCCGCACTCACCACAGACAAATTCATAGATGGGCATATCCACAATCTCCTACATAGGCGAAGCCAAATACCGTTGCCCACAAAGTGGGCGAAGACCAACTAGCAGAGTATACTGATTTAGGCGGTCTCTGTCGAATTTGGATATACGCGTAGGTATTGGGAGTATTCTTTATGTCGTTCGATTTTCTCAGCCGGCCCATTGAGCGGGGCCAGTATGAACCGGAAGGCATCTATCTCTCTGCGCCTTTTGAGGGACGCCGGCGTATCACGCAACTGTGGGGAGAAAATCCGGGCTTCTATCTACAGTTTCGACCGGGCGGCGTTCCCCTGCGCGGTCACAATGGCCTGGACTTCGGCCTGCCCGATCATACCCGACTGCTTGCCGCAGAATGGGGGCGGGTGATTGAAATCGGCAACGATCCCGGCGGCTATGGACGCTATTTGAAATTGCAACACCCTTGGGGCGAATCGCTCTATGCCCATCTGCAGAGCTTTGCTGTCGAAGCGGGGCAGATTGTGCAGCGGGGTCTGCTCATTGGCTTCTCCAACAATAGCGGCGTCAGCAGCGGCCCCCATCTACATTTCGCAATTCGCATATTCCCCTACAATCGTTCGGATGGGTGGGGTGGCTTTTCAGACCCCTTGCCCTTTCTCGATCCGGCTGATATTTTGTTGCCCACATCTGGAAGATGAAAAGACTTTATTTATCCTCATAAAATGGTTTATTTTCGTAGTTATTAGTAGGCCCTGGGGATATGGGGATAGACTGTAACGGTCAGAGTGAATGGACCCATATATTGTGTCGTTGTCTGCCGTTGACCCTATGTTTGGTGGTGTGGAAGAAAGCGGATATATCTTGGACTGTGTAGAAAAAACGGAATAGACGTGGGGAAACTATTCGGTAGTATCTGTCGAACTTTTGTGCTACACAAGATGCGGGGCTTGTGCAAAAGTAGGGATTTGGGTGGGGATAAGTGGAAAAGTGGGGGAAAATTGTTTCCACACACAACAAACAACTTATTTATCCACTTTTGCGCCCATTTATCCCCAGAACTATCCCCAGACTGGGTACTTATCCACAGGTGGGGATAGGCGGGGGATAATTTCGTATATTGATAGGGAGCTACGGTTATGCAGATTTTGACCTTCAATATCCACGGATGGCGCACGGCAGATGGCGCGCCGAACTGGCAGCAGGTGGCGAACGTTATCCGTGCAAGCGGCGCTGATCTGGTCGGTTTGAACGAAGTCTACCATCCCCTGGCCGGCCCGGAAAGCCCCCATTCGCATAGCGTAGACCCGCTGCTGGATCGTATGGCCGACGAATTGGGGATGCAGGCTGTCTTTGGCCCCTGTTTGCGCTGGCCCGCCACCGACACAATGCCGGAGAAAAGCTACGGCAACGGCCTGCTCAGCCGCTGGCCCATCATCGCCAGCGCCGCCCACCATCTGACGCCTGTGGCGGGGAAGGAGCAGCGGGGACTGTTGGAGGGGCGCATCCTCCTGCCCGACGGCCGGACCTTTACTGCTTACGTCACCCATCTGGACCACACGGACGAGGCGGCCCGGCTGATCCAACTGCGCGCCCTGCGCACGTGGACTGTGCGCGATCGCAACCGGCCCCACGTGGTGATGGGTGACTTCAACGCCGTCTCCCCCTGGGATTTTGTCCAGCGCCAGAACGATCTGCTGCGTCTGGTGGCCGAGCATCCCCCGTCCGGTCCCCTGCTG
>JACQGT010000454.1 GCA_016199425.1 Chloroflexota bacterium | reverse complement strand
TCCCTCTACTTCACCGGCAAGGCCATGAGTGAGCAATTTCAAGAAGGCAAGTGGGGCGGCGGTTCCAAGTTCTATTGGCAGGGTGACGTGGCCAACAGCGAATTTGTCATCTTTGTGGGCGCCAACATCTTTGAAGGCAACTACGGCCCACCTTACCGGGCGCAGAAGGTAGTGGAGGGCGTGGCCAATGGGCGTATGCGGTATGTGGTCATCGATCCCCGCATGGGCAAGACGGGGGCCAAGGCCTGGAAGTGGCTGCCCAACAAGCCCGGTTCCGACGCGGCTATTGCCCTGGCCCTGATCCAACTGATCATTGCCGCCGAGCGCTACAATAAGAAGTATTTGGAGAACGCCAACAAAGCCGCCGCGGACGAGGACAAAGAGCCTAACTACTGCAACGCGGCCTGGCTGGTCAAAGTGGACGAGCACGGGCTGCCCGGCAAGTTCCTGCGCGGTTCCGATCTGGGCCTGGAAGTGGTGGAACGGGAGAAGGCTGATGGCTCCGGCGCGTGGAAGTTCGATCCCTTTATCGTTATGAAAGAGGGCGAACTCGTCCCCTTCGATCCCAACGACTCAGAGAACCCTGCCGAGGGCGATCTGCTGGTGGACGCGGAAGTGGAGGGCAAAGAGGGCAAAATCGCGGTCAAGAGCGCGTTGCAGGCTCTCTACGACAGCGCCAACGAACATACAGTGGAGGAGTGGGCCGCCATCGCCGGTGTGAGCGAGCGCGACCTGCGGGAGATTGCCCAGGAGTTCACCAGCCACGGACGCAAAGCCTGCGCCGACATTCACCGGGGCGTCAGCCAGCACACCAACGGCTACTACAACGTGCAGGCCTGGTACGACCTGAACCTGCTGCTTGGCAACTACGACTACGTGGGCGGCATGACCCTGGCCAAAGCCTATGACCAGAGCGGGGCCAAAGAGGGCCAGCCCTATAATGTGGGCAGTATGAAGAGTGGATCCCTCAAGAAATTCGGCGTGGATCTGATCCGAAGCCAGCAGAAGTACGAAAACACGACGATTTTCGAGGGTTACCCGGCCAAACGGCCCTGGTATCCCCTGGCCACGGATATCTATCAGGAGATCGTGCCCTCCATCGGCGACGCCTACCCCTACCCGACCAAAGCGCTCTTTCTCTATATGGGGTCGCCGGTCTATTCCCTGCCCGCCGGCCATACGAATATCGAAATACTGAAAGACCCGTCCAAACTGCCTCTCTTTGTCACTTTCGACATTGTGGTAGGCGAGACCAGTATGTACGCCGACTACATCATCCCGGACACCAGCTACTTCGAGCGCTGGGAGTTCCAGAAGTCTCATCCCTCGGTGATTGCCAAAATCGCGCCTGTGCGCCAGCCGGTGATTGCCCCCATGACCGAGACGGTGACCGTCTTTGGCGTGGAACAGCCCCTGGGCCTGGAGAGCTTCCTGCTCGGTCTGGCCGAGGAGATGGGTCTGCCCGGCTTTGGCCCTAATGGCCTGGGTGAAGGCAAACCTTTCCTGCGCCAGGAAGACCTCTACATCAAACAGGTGGCGAACATCGCCTACGGCGAGAAGCCCAATCTGGAAGACGCGGCGCCCGAAGCCGACGACGCCGAGGTGGAACTCTTCCTCCTATCTCGCCGCCATCTGCCAAAAAGCGTCTTTGACGTGGACGCCTGGAAAGCGGCCATCGACAACGACGAAAGTCTGTGGCGACGGGTGGTCTACGTACTCAACCGGGGTGGTCGCTTCCAGGACTACAGTAAGCTCAAAAAGGGGGACTTGCTGGCCAACAAATACGGC
Organism: Chloroflexota bacterium; assembly: GCA_016199425.1. Classification (GTDB taxonomy): domain Bacteria; phylum Chloroflexota; class Anaerolineae; order Caldilineales; family Caldilineaceae; genus JACQGT01. The sequence goes on along the minus strand of JACQGT010000454.1, from coordinate 5,978 downwards.
AAGCAGATCAACCTCTACTGCGAAAAGAGCTACGACAGCAAGAACAGTATGACCGGCGAACACTTCTCCGGCGTGGCCCGCTACTTCGAGCCGGGTCTGGATGCCCTGGGCAATCCGGTGTCGGCCCAGGACGAGGCTGAAGGCTATGACCTGGCCCTCATCACCCACCGCACCATCACCCAGACCAAGAGCCGCACCATCAGCAACTACTGGCTGCTGGCGGTGGAGCCGGCCAACTACATCACAATGAACAGCGCGGATGTCAAGCGCCTGGGTCTGGTCGAAGGCGATCTGGTACGCATCGTCTCCAAGACCAATACCGAGGGCGTCTGGGATTTGGGCAACGGTACGAAGATTCCTATGCAAGGGGTGGTCAAGCCCCTGGAAGGGTTGCGTCCCGGAACGATTGCCTTCAATCTGGGCTTCGGCCACTGGGCTTACGGAGCCAGCGATGTGACCATCGACGGCGAGGTATTGAAGGCCGACCCCCGACGAGCGACGGGCATCCACGCCAACGCGGCCATGCGTACAGACACCCACAACCCCAACACCTGTCTGCGCGACCTGGTGGGCGGCTCCGCCGTCTTTTACGACACGAAAGTGAAGGTGGAAAAAGTGTAACACCGGGCGGCGAAGCCACAGGCCAGAGTTGGTTGCTGAAAGTGAAGCGTGAAACGTGAGAGTGCTCGACCCGCTCTCACGTTTCACGCTTCACGTCTTTCTGGATATGCCCTGCTTGACATCTGCCTATAAGCGGCGTAGAGTATATGCAAAATTTTAGATGTACAGTCGTCCACATATACTCGCGAGAAGTGTGATGTCTTTCCCCGATTGCCTGTCATCTGCTGTGCCCCAATCTCCCCATCCGTCGGCTCCTGTGCCTCCAAGAGCAGGGGCTGGATATAGCACGGCTCCACCTCAGCCCGGTCGAAGGAATAGCCCAGCTTGGCCACGCTGCGGGCCACGGGCAAGCTCGCCAGAAACCGTCGCCACGCCTCATCCACAAAGCCCTTCTCGCTGCGATGGAGGGCGGCAACCGCCAGGTCCCGGTCGCGGGGATTCTTCAGTTGGGAGACGAAGATATTGTTGCAGCTTGAGAGAATGCCCGGCGGGATGAGGGAAGGCGACTGGGTGATGAGATGCAGCCAGATGCCGTACTTGCGGCTGTCCCGCCACATATTGGCAAACTGCTCTGCCGTGGACTGACCGCTCTCGTCCTCGGAGGAGGCGTTGTCCAGCCCGGCCAGAATCTTGTTGGCCTCCTCGAAGACAATCTGGATGTGGGCAGGCCGGGTGCTGCCCCGCTGCATGCGCAGGATGACGGCATCGGTGTAGAGATGCCAGGCCGCCCAGCCCAGCAGAAAGGCTTTGGTCAAGTCGCCTAGCGGCGTTCCTGCCGTCAGCGGTCGGCGGTCAGCCGCCAGATTGCCACCTGCCACCTGCTACCGGCCATCTGCCACAAAAAAAGAGACCCCGCCCTCCGGTAGAGTCCCTTTCGATGGCTATTGTACATCGCACACAGGCCCACGTCAAAGAACGAATGTTCTAGGGTTTCTGTACTCCGCTAAGCCCCTTGCGCGTTGACCCGCCCTGTGCTACGCTTACGCCAGCCTTCGGGTCGGGAGCGTCCTGGCGCAACGCCCTTCCCATCGATACCGGCAGGACGCTCTCTTTCCGCTGCCCAGCCCCGCCGCCAGGAGGCCCTGCTCCCTGATGTCCACTTCCGACTTCTCCTCCCACTACCGGGACGTGCGCGCCGAGACCTTCGTTGGTCGGGACATGCACCTGAACGTGGAAGTGCATCTGACCGGCGAACAGCTACAAGAACGCCTTGACCAACTTCTGCCTTTGCTGCGACAGGCCGATGTCTCTGTCGGCGACGGCGTGGTCAGCGCCCAGGGCCAGCGCCTTGCTATAGACAGCGCTGCCGCCGACGCATTAGTCAAGTACATTGCAGCGAAACCCACCGAAGACGCGCAGGAGCGGGAAGAAGCCTATCTGACCCGCCTCTGTCTGAACACAGGGCTACGGCGCATCTACAGCCGCTATGTGCCGTTGTCGGGCGGCTACCGGCCCGTGCGCGGACTCTCGCCCACCTACAGCCGCATCCTGGTACGGGGCGAAGGACCCCAGCGCACCATCGAACGGGTGCGCCTGGACGACATCCGGCAGGCGGTGGACGAACACCCGGCCTTCGTTCTGTTGGCCCAACCGGGCGCGGGCAAGACCACCGTGTTGCAGCGGCTGGCGTTGGAAATGGCCCTGAAACGGCTGCAAGAGGGGGATGAAGCCCTGCTGCCCCTCTTTGTGCGCCTGGCTGCCCAGAAGCCGGAAGAAGCGCCCCTGGACTTTCTGGGCCGGATGTGGCGAGAAGAAGCGCCGGGCCTGCACACAGACGCCAGCGGCGAAATTGCCATCGCACTGCGACAAGGGCGGCTCTGCCTGCTGTGTGACGCCCTGAATGAAGCGAGACAGGAAAAGTACAGAGAGCGGGTCATGGACTGGGCCGACTTTGCCCGGCAACTGCCCGCGGGCAACCAACTCATCTTCACCTGTCGCATCCAGGACTACAGCGGCGGGCTGGCCGTGCAACAGGTGGAAGTAGACCCACTGAGTCCAGAGCAGATTCAAGGCTTTGCCCGGCTCTACCTGGGCCAAGAGAAGGGCGCTGCTTTGTGGAAAGAGCTACAGAGCGCCCACAGCGACCTGCTTGACCTTGCCACGATCCCCTATTATCTGTTATTGATGACTGAAGCCTACGAAGGCGCGGGCACATTGCCAAGACACCGGGCGGGCCTCTTTGCCAGCTTTGTGGAACGGCTGTTGCTACGCGAGATGGAAGAGAAGCGACACGCCGATTGGATTGACCCGGCGGCGCAGCATTTAGCCCTCAGTCGTCTGGCCTTTGCTATGCAGCGCCTGGGCACAGGTACAGAAGTGGACACAGATTTGGCGTTGGATGCCATTCCCCAGAGTATACGCATTGAAGGACAGACAATTGCAACAGCGCCAGAAACCATCCTGCGCCTGGGCAGAGCAGCCAATCTGCTGGCGCTGGCGGATGGGGACTCAGTAAGTTTCATCCAACATCTTCTACAGGAGTATATTGCTGCGATAGAACTCCGACGCCTGCATTGGGCGGGCGAAGACTTGACCGCTCTGTGGCAAGTCCCATCGTTGGAACGAGAGATGCCGGAAGCGGTGCGTGGGCAGTGGGACCCCTTGCCAGAACCACCGACCAGGGGCTGGGAGCAGACCACGATTCTGGCGTCTGGTCTCTACCCGGCCCTGATTGACACTGTACAACGGGTGAACCCGGCATTGGCCGCCCGCTGTCTGCTGGAATTAGGGGAAGATGGGGATGCTGCCCAAATAGAACGCAGTCAGAAGGCGCTGCTAGAGCGCTTAGGCAACGTCGCCATCCACCTGCGCAGCCGCATGGAAGCCGGGCTGCTACTGGGTAGACTCGGAGACCCCCGCTTTGTGGCAGAGACGGTCAACGGGGTTCAGGTCATCTTGCCGCCAATGGTGGATATTGCCGGTGGGATGGCAGAGATAGGCAGTGACGAAAGCGACGCGGAAGCCGACGACTACGAACGCCCGCGCCACCCGGTACAACTGTCTGCCTACGCCATTGGGCGCTACCCAGTGACCAACGCAGAGTACGAATGCTTTCTAAAAGCCGGGGGCTACGCGGAAGAACGCTATTGGAGCGACGGGGGCAAACACTGGTTGAAAGGGGAACAAGTGCCGGGTGAAGATGACCCAGCAGACTACTGGATACGTACATGGCGGCGCTTCAAGGATGATCCAGCGGAGATTGGCCGGTGGGTTCAGCAAGGCAGGATGACTGAGCGAGATGCAGACAATCCCTGGCGTATCCTCATCACTTGGACAGAGGAGCAAGTCGTAGCCCAAGTCAGAGAGTGGTATCCCCAGAACGTAGTCGTGCGTGAACCCCGCTTCTGGAACGATGCAGCATTCAACAACCCATCCCAGCCGGTGGTGGGTGTCTGCTGGTACGAGGCGGTGGCCTATGCCAACTGGTTGAGCGAAGTCACCGGCACGGCCTACCGCCTTCCCACTGAGCCAGAATGGGAGTGGGCGGCGCGCCGGGGCGGGCGCGCCTTCCCCTGGGGTAGAGATTGGGATGAAACAAAACTCAACTCTCTGGATGGGCGGGTGATGCGCACGACGCCGGTAGGCGCATACCCGCAAGGAACGACGCCAGACGGCCTTCACGATCTGGCAGGCAATGTTTGGGAATGGACGGCCACCCGCTATGCAGCGTACCCCTACGACCAAGACGCCGACCTGGAAAATCAGGACGCTACTGGACTCCGCATCGTCCGCGGCGGCGGCTGGTCATCCAATCGTAAGATGGTGCGGTGTGCCTACCGTCTCAGGAGCCTCGCCAGGTACGGGTACTACAGGGGCTATCGTCTCGCCAGAACACTCTCTCGTTAGGCAGTTGTCTTCTGTCCGCTGTCCACTGTCCCCTGAAACCAAGAAACATCCGTGGAAAAATTATCGACCTTCGCCCAATTCGGCCCGAAGGGCCGTCGATTTTTGAAATCCTGTAGGACCACCCATGCCCAACTTCGACCTCCACGCCGCCTACGACGAAGCCAGCGACGCCTTGCGCCTGCGCGTCATCGACTCTCCCGCTGGCCAGACAAAGCAGGCCATTCGCAGCGAAGCGCTGACTCCCCTCTGGCCGGAAATCAACCTCTACGCCTTGACCCGCTTAGACTGGAATCGACTGAAAGAAGTGGGCGGCGCTTTACGCGAGATGTTGTTGCCAGGCAGCATCTGGGGGCTGTGGCGGGAGAGCCTGGGCAGGGCAGGGGCAGAGGGTTTGCGCCTGCGCGTGCGCCCGGCGGATGCGTCGGCTGCCTCACTGCCCTGGGAACTCATCTACGACGTAGAGCGCAACGAATTCCCCGCGCTGAACATCGACACGCCCGTCGTGTACTACCTGGAAGGGCCGATCCCTGCCCGCCCGCGTACTGAGCAACTGCCCGCGACGCTCTCTGTCCTGCTCACCGGCGCTGACAGCGACTCGGAACGTCCCCTGGATATCAGCACAGAGCTTGACCGGGTGGCAGCCGCGCTGCGTCCGCTGACGGACAACGGCAAGGCCAGCGTGACTCGCATCGACGCCCTGCGCGCCCACAGGTTGCAGACAGCCCTGCTACAACAGAAGCCCCACATCTTCCACTTTGCCGGGCACGGTGAGTGGGACGCAGACGCTCAGAGCGGCGCTCTCTTGCTTGTCGGCGAGGGCGATCCTGACCGGCTGCAAACCGACTTTCTGGCGACGGTCCTGCGGGGTAGCAGCGTAAAGCTGGTCATCCTCAACGCCTGCGACAGCGCCCCGGACAACGACCAACTCTGGTCGGGCATGGCGCAAGCCCTGGTCCTGGCCGGTCTGCCCGCGGTGGTTGCCATGCGTACACTGGTGAGCGACCGGGCGGCTACTGCCTTTGCCGAACTCTTCTACACCGCCGTGGCCGCGGGAGAACCGTTGGACAGGGCCATGACCCACGCCCGGCAAGCGGTGATGGGCCGCACTATGAACGGGGAATGGCTTGCCCCTGCCCTGTTCCTGCGCGCAGGTGACGCCCGGCTGTGGGCAGAGCCGGAGGCCAAGCCAACAGAGACAACGCCGGGTCAGGGCAGGCAGACGGTGGGTGGAATCCACATTGGCAACGTCAACGCCACCAACTTTGTGACCGGCGATGCCACTATCAACCAGCGGGGCAGCACCTTCAACGTGGGCGGCGGGAGTACCGGGCCATCGACAGGGGGCAGCGGGGCCGATGAGTCAAGCTGACTACGTTCACGGATACAGCGGGGATGAGGAAGAGCGGCTGCTGGCCCAGGCCAAGAGCCTGACCGAACTCCTGCACTGGGATACCCGCTATCCGCCGGGTGTTGGAAGCTGCCTGCGGTGTGGGAATCGTGTGCCCCGAAAC
>JACQGT010000457.1 GCA_016199425.1 Chloroflexota bacterium | reverse complement strand
GGACGCAGATTTTCATGATCTGGATTGATCTGCGCTGATTATGACGTGCGGTTACAAACCGTACCTACACAAATCTGCGCTCATCTGCGTTTCAATCGATTCGATCTGTGTCCGATCTTCTGTGAGGAGTGCTATGACTACCACCACGCGGCGGGTTGCCCGGTCGTGGAACCGCTATCGAACCCAGGCGTTGCTCAGCCAATGGCTGGTCCACGGCCTGTTGATCCTTTTGGGTCTGGCCTGCCTCGTCCCAATGCTGCTGGTGATTTCGATTTCGCTCTCGGATGAGTTGGCCCTGGTGAATGAGGGCTACAAACTTTACCCGGTCGGCTTCACCACCTCGGCCTACGAATACATTTTGCAGCAGCCGGGCCAGATGTTGCAGGCCTATGGCGTGACCGGGCTGGTCACGATTGTGGGCACAGGCGTCGGGCTGCTGCTCTCATCTATGCTAGCCTGGCCCCTGGCCCGCACGGACTTTCGCCTGCGCGGGCCTCTCTCCTTCTACGTTTTTTTCACCCTGCTTTTCAGCGGCGGGATGGTGCCCTTTTACATTCTGGTCACCCGCTATCTGGGGCTAAAGGACAACGTTCTGGCGTTGATCTTGCCCTATCTGGTCACGGCCTGGTATGTGCTGATCCTGCGCACCTCCTTTGCCCAGTTGCCCACCGAACTGCTCGACGCGGCGCGCATCGACGGCGCGGGGGAGTGGCGTATCTTCTTTCGCATCGTTCTGCCCCTGTCCAAGCCGGTGCTGGCGACAATCGGCCTCTTCTACGTTCTGCGCTATTGGAACGACTGGTTTTTAGCCTTGCTCTTTATCAACGACGCAGTCCTCTACCCCCTGCAATATCTGCTCTACGTGCTGATGCGCAATATCACTTTTCTGGCCTCCAACCCCCAGACCACCGGCGTACCCATCCCAACCCAATCGGCGCGCATGGCTCTGGCCGTGCTGGCCTTTGGACCCGCTCTCTTTACGTTTCTACTCTTGCAGAAGTACTTCGTGCGTGGCATTACTATCGGCGGACTGAAGGGATGATGAGATGAAGGGATGAAGAGATGATGCAGTCACCGGATCATCCTAGCACCCCACCACCTCATCATCCCACTATCCCATTCCACAAGGAGGAAGACCCAATGAAGAAAAATCGTTTCTATTCACTCTTGGCCGTGCTGCTGGTGGCGGCCCTGTTCCTGGGCGCGTGCCCAGCGCCGGCTGCGCCTGCGCCCGCGGCCGCCCCGGCAGAAGGTCAAGCAGCCCCCGCGCCCGCGGCGGACCTGGTCCCGGTCACTTACACCTACGCCGGCCGCGGCGTCCCCGCCGACCTGAAAGAGGTGCAGGATGCCCTCAACCAGATTCTCAACGCCAAGATCGGCGTGAATCTGACATTGGAACCCATCGACTTTGGCGCGTACAACGACAAAATGCAGTTACGGCTGGCGGCCGGTGAAGCCTGTGACGTCATCTTCACCGCGCCCTGGACCAACAGCTACGCCAACAATGTAGCCAACGGCGTGCTCCTGCCCCTGGACGATCTGCTGCTCGACCACGCGCCCGGTCTGTGGGCCAGTATGCCCCCCACCACCTGGGAAGCGGCCCGGGTCAACGGCAAAATCTACGGCGTCATCAACCAGCAGATTTTCCCCAAGCCCTGGGGCGTGAATGTGCGCAAGGACCTGCTCGACAAATACAACTTCAGCCTGGACACCGTAACGCGCTGGGAAGATATGCAGCCCTTCCTGCAGGCGGTGAAAGAGGGCGAAGGCATTACCCCTCTCTACACCAGCATCAGCGGCGGGCTGAATCTGTGGCGCACCCAATACTGGGGCTACGATCCCTTGGATGACGGCATCGGCTTTATCGGCGTCAAGGCCAACGACGAGTCGATGACGGTCGTCAATCTGTTGGATACGGTCGAGTACGAGGAATCGGCGCGACTGACCCAGAAATGGTACGACGCCGGCTATTATCCTGCCGAGCCGGTACAGCCGGACGAGGCGGACGCGATGTTCCGCGCCGGCAAGTTCGCCATGAACTACCACGTGGAGAAGCCCGGCAACGACGTGGAAAATCAGGCCCGCTATGGCTGGGAATTCGTCAGCAAGAATTTGACCGACCCGTTGATTCTTGACACCGCCGGCGCAACCGCCACCCTCAACGCCATCTGCAAGACCTCCAAGAATCCTGAAAAGGCGATGGAAGTACTGGAGGAGCTCAACACAAATGTGGAGGTCTACAACCTGCTGGCCCACGGCATCCAGGGCAAGCATTGGGTCTGGGTAGACGAAGGCAATAAAGTGCTCGGATTCCCCGAAGGCGTTACCGCTGCCACCAGCGGCTACGATCCCAACACGGACTGGGAGTTTGGCAACCAGTTCAACGGCTACTACCGGGACGCCAAGCAGGTAGGGGCCTGGGAAAAGACCAAAGTTATGAACGACACCGCGTTCCCGTCTGTCGCTCTGGGTTTTGTGGTAGACCGCACGCCCATCCAGACCGAAATCGCCCAGACCACAGCCGTGTGGAAAGAAGTGGTGGCCCCGATTGCCAACGGCTGGGTCAGTTGGGATGAGGCCGCGGCCGATGCCAAAGAGCGGCTGAATGCCGCCGGCGCCCAGGTCATCATCGACGAAGTGCAGCGCCAATTGAACGACTGGGCTGCCGTCAACAAGAAGAAGTAGTGACCGCGTAGGTTGGGTTCTCCCGGCGTTCGTTGAACCGAGGACAATGCTCTTTTGCCGGGAGAACCCACCTACGGTGACTTCCTGGATATAGTTTATGCAGGATATTGACCGCCGACGGAGAAGTTCCCCTCTTCTCATGTCGGCGGTTTGTCATTGCCAGTCGTTTCCTTGTCGATACCCAACCTAGGAGATTGCGTTATGCCCACATCTTATCCTACCGTTACTGCCAACATCCCCCTTCTCCAACCACCCGCCTGGGCCGTGCTGGAACGCAAGCTGATCGACGTGATGGGCGAGTCGGTCCATCCCTTTCTGGAGAAGTACACCCACTCCGACGGCGCGCTGATCTGGGGCGACGCCTGGAAAAACTCCCGGGACGGCGGGGACGATCTCTACGAGAGCAGCTACAACTGGCCCCTGCTCTATTTGCTGGGCGGCGGCGATCACCTGCTGACTCTCGGCCAGCGCCAGTGGGACGCCATCACCCGCCAACTGACTGCGCTGGGACCGGTCTATAACGAGTACGAGCGGGGCTACGACCAGTTCCACCAGGCCGAGAGCTACATCTACTTCTACCTGCTCTGCCTGGCCGACCCCACCAACGAACGCAACCGGGAACGGGCGCAGCGCTTCGCCGGTCTCTATCTGAACGAGGACCCGGACGCGCCCAACTACGACCCGAAGAAGAAGCTGATCCGCGCCCCCCACAACGGCAGCGGCGGTCCCCGCTGGGGCTACACGGACCAGCAGCCGCCCGCCTACGGCTGGTCCGCGGGGATGCGGGTCTACGGTCTGCCCTACGAGGATGTGCCGGGCGTCAGCCACTACGACGATCTGAAGGACCCGGAACTGGCCCGGCGTATGGGCGCGGTGATGCAGGCGCGCATGGGCAAGGGCGATGTGGCGGGCAATCTGATGGCGACCAGTCTGATTGCCAATGCCTTTCTGCTGACCGGCGCGGAGAAGTACCGGGATTGGGTCACGGAATACGTGGACGCCTGGATGCAGCGGGCCGCGGCCAACGGCGGTCTGCTGCCCGATAACGTGGGGCTGTCGGGCGCAATCGGCGAGTATATGGACGGGCGCTGGTACGGCGGTCTCTACGGCTGGGCCTGGCCGCACGGCTACTACAATATCGGTATGGCCGCCACCGTCGCCGCCTGCAACGCCTTTCTCCTCACCCGCCAGCCTGACTACCTGAACCTGCCCCGCACCCAATTTGACCGGGTGATGGCCCTGGGCGAGGTGCGCGAAATGCGCGCCGACCAGATGAGCCTGGGCCATCATTGGCTGGACCAGTTCTCCGCGCTGGGCGACGATCCCCGTATGTTTCTCGTCCCCTATCGCTACAGCGATTCGGGCTGGTTTGACTATCAGCCGATGGCCCCGGTTTATCCCACGGCCATCTGGAATATCTCCGCCGAACCAGCGGATTGGGAACGGGTGGAGAGCGTGCGCAACGCCGAGCCGGTGGACTGGCGGCAGGTGGTCTCCTTCCACAACAAAGAAGACGGCGGCCACGAAAAGCCCTGGCTGCGCTTCCTGGCCGGGGAGAACCCCGACTACCCGGAGCGCATTTTGCAGGCCAGCTACCAGCAGGTCTGCCGCCGCCTGGAGATGATCCGCCAGGATGAGGCCGACCTGACGCGGGTCAATATCCACCACTGGCAGCAGCTCAACCCGGTGACGACAGAGGCGCTGGTCCAGTTGACGCTGGGTGCGCCCCAGATCATCTACAACGGCGGGCTGCTCCATTGCCGGGTGCGCTATTTCGACCTGGACCGCCAGCGCCCCGGTCTGCCCGCGGACGTGGCCGCGCTGGTGGAGCGCCTGGAGGCCGAGCGCACGGTGCTGCATCTGGTCAATCTCAGCCCTTTTGCGGCGCGCAACGTCCTCATCCAGGCCGGGGGCTTCGGCGAACACCGCTTTATCAGCGTTCGCTATCCCCAACGCAGCAGCGACTATCCAGGCAGCCAACACGATTACGCCGCGCCGCCCCTGGCGAGTGACCTGCGTGAACAGCCCATCGACGGCCCCTACCTGCACGTCCACCTGCCCCCGGCCACGGAGATTACCCTCGATCTGGCGACGGCGCGCTACGTCAACGAGCCGTCGTATGGCTTGCCGTGGTAGACCTGCCGTAGACCTGCCAGGTTTTCCGAAACCTGGCAGGTCTTGATGGGGTGTCCCCAATCTTCAGAGCAAGCGCGTACCCGCTGAATCAATTTAGACCTATCTTCTGTTTCGTTCTTGTCACGGCCCTACTACGGTTCTTGATTCAGCAGCACCACCGCCGTGTAAGGCGGTAATACGACTTGTGTGACAGCCTGATAGGTGACAGTGCCAGTGGGAATGCCGTTTTCAGGCACAGCCCCGCCTCCACTGGGTTGAGCCAGATAGAAGACGCCACCCAAGTCCACTGTGGAAGTGATCCCGCTCCCATCCCAGGGACTGGTGGGGTTGACCAGCACGAAGCCGCTGTCGAAATCCCGCCGGTAGACCTGGTTTTCCGCGTCGTACAGGTTCCCGACGTCGCTTCCGGCGCTCTCAATGGGCGTCCCAATGGGGATGTCGTATTCCGACCACCACTCTGGCTCGATATCCAGGTCGATGTTGATATAGGTGCGGTTGCCTTTGATCAGCAGATAACTACCCAGGGCGAACATGCGCTCCTGTGCGCCGGTGACGTAGCTTTGGGAGAGGATGGCCTTGCCCTGGGAGATCAGTCCCAGCGCCCGGTTCATTTGCATTCGCCAATCTTCCAGGCTGTAGGGACTTTCGTCCAACTCGATGGCGAAACCTTCGATCATCACCCCGTCGGCCGCGCTGTAATCGGTCGTTTCGCGGCTTGTGATCCAGCTTCCCACGTTGGGGATCAGGTAGTAGTCTCCCAACGACTGGCCCTGGAGCCAGGTAAGCCAGTTTTCGATACGGGTTGCCCAGGCTGTCTCAAAAGCGTTGTCAACTGCGGGAAGAGTGGGAACGTAGCGATCGAATCCCAGGTAGTTGGGCACGCTCAAGCTGTCCATAAACACCCCGTCGTTGTCGTTGGCCTGTACCTGGCGCAACACTTCGCCGTGCCAGTAGGTGCGCCAGGCTGCGTCGTCAAGTTCGGCCAGGTACCAGCCCCAATCGCAGTTCAACACCCGGGCAGCGCTGGCTTCGGGCCAGTGGTAGAACCAGTTCTCCAGGACATCGTTGTCACCGGGCCACTCCTGCACCCAGTTGTCCCCTTCGATAAGCGCTAACCAGTCGCCAGTGGGCTGACAGCCATTTTGGATTCCTCGGTAGCCCAGGCCGTGACCCAACCGGTAGTGGAGGATCAGGAAATCCGGGTTGATGGTTCGCAGTCGATTGGCGTCGGAGCGAAGTAGTTTCTGAGTACCCGCGTAGCGGGTAGTGGCAAACTGCCATTGGGCCTCGCTCATCCCGGGGGCTAATTGGTCGTTGAAAACGTGGATCCCAGTGGTGGTATCAGGCCAGGGGCGGGGGGCTTTGCCGCTTCCTCCAGGGGTAGGTGTCACCGTTGGCGTAGTAGTGGAAGTAGAGGTGGGTGTGGGTGTAGAGG
>JACQGT010000446.1 GCA_016199425.1 Chloroflexota bacterium | reverse complement strand
GTTCGGTCTGGAAGGTGGAGAATCTGGTAATTGTGGGGACGGTCAGCAGCATCTGCGTGCTCCACACCGCGGCCTCGGCGGGTCTGCGCTGGTACAACGTCGTTGTGCCCGCCGACGGCACATCCGCGCTGACCGAATTCGACCAGGCGCTGGCCCTGCGCCAGATTTCGTGGCTTTACACGGGGAGTGTGTGCCGGGGGGTGGGGGATATTCGGTTTGTATAGTTGGAGAAGTAAACAGTGAGCAGTCATCAGTGGCCATGCTCGTCCACTGATGACTGCTCACTGTTTACTTAAGATTTTATCCCTGTTCCGGTTGCAACAGGCCGTAGTTTCCATCTTTGCGCCGATAGAGGACATTCATAGCCTTGGCATCCACGCTATAGAAGACAAAGAAGTCATGCGCCAACAACTCCATCTGCTCAATGGCCTCCTCCTGGTTCATAGGCTGGACGAGGAAGCGCTTTGTGCGCACGATATTGCCCAGCATATCTTCGGCCTCGACCTCGGCCTCCTCCGCGAGAATGGTGGCGGCCAAGTCCGCGTCGGCCGCACCAGCCGCGGCCTCACGCCGCTTGTTCTTGAAACGCCGCCCTTTGTAGCGTTCGATCTGCCGGGACATCTTGTCCATAATGGCGTCGATAGAGGCAAAGATGTCCCCAGTCGATTCTTCAGCCCGCAAAATGCGCCCATTCGCCCAGATAGTCAGTTGAGCTGTATAGCGATCTGCGGCTGCCCGCGTCTCGCTGTAGGCCAGTTCGGCCCATGCCTCCTTGGCCTGGGGCAGGTAGCGTTCCAGTCGTTCCACCTTCTTCTCCACATACTGGTGAATCCAATCGGTAACTTCAATGTTCCGGCCATGAACGTTTAGCTTCATACCAGAAACTCCTTTCTGCACAGATGGATATTAATTTGGCGCGAACAAGGCAGTGAAAGACGGGGTGGGGAGAGGAGATTTGATTGATCGACACCTCCTTTGGTGCGGAGCTTGATTTATTGTAGCCCCGATGGAGTGACTTGTCAACCAGTCCAGCGTAGGGCTTTTGGCCTGGACAGATGGCCTGTTTCCCTTACACATCGCCGGGGGTATCGTCGTCTATGGCGGGGGCCGGGGTGGAGAGAACCAACCCGTAGACCGCGGCAGCCCCAGCCTGACGCAGGGCCTGGGCGCACGCAGCCAGGGTGGCGCCGGTGGTGAAGACATCATCGATCAGCAACAGCCGCTTGCCCGCCACAACAGAGTCGGCGTGGAAGGCATCCGCCACGTTTTGCTGGCGTTCCGCAGCGTTCAGCCCCACCTGCGAACGGGTCTGCCGCGCACGGCTCAGCCAGCTTTCTGCCAGTTTCAGCCTCATGCGCTCGGCAAAAGCCCCGGCCAGGAGTGCCGACTGGTTGTATCCCCGCTCGGTCAGACGCTGGGCGTGAAGAGGAACAGGGATGACGCCATCGATTTGGGCCAAAATCTCCAGCCAGGGTGGTTGCTGGGCCACGGCAACAAAGTAACGTGCCAGGGGCGCGGCCAGTTCCGGTTGTCCGCTATACTTCAGCGCATGGATGGCAGGACGCAGGGGATGGCTGTAGAGGGTGGCAACCCGCACCAGATCAAGGGCTTCGCGTCCACCCGACCGGCAATTGCTACACAGATCGAGTGGCCGCAGTTGGGGTCGTCCACAATGGGGGCAGATTGGCGCAACAACCGGGGCCACGGCCTGGGCGCAACGGTCACAGAAAACAAAGCCCGCCCTGGCGCAGGCAACGCAGCGGGGCGGGAAGAAGATATCGGTCAAATAGACGCCCAGACGAGCGATGGATTTCACATGTCGATCCTCAAGAGCAAGCGTGCTTCATTCTGGGTTGGGAACCAGCGCAGGAAGAGGTCATTGACAAAGACGCGCAAGTCGTCGCCCACAATGAGCAAAATTGCCAGCACAACAATCGCCACGAGGACGATCATCAGCGCATATTCCAGAAAACTCTGACCGCCACGGTTGGATGGCGTACGCGACATGGACATCGGGCTGCTCCTTTATAAAAGTATAGCTCTATTGAACCAAAAAAAGGCAGGGAGCGCAACTTATGCGCTCCCTGCCTTTCTTGTTGTCGTAGGACGGAATCAGTGAGCAGTAAAACCAGGTCACTGATAACTGATGACTAAACCGGGAACTTATCTTTGACAAGCCCTAATTGATGGCCGCTGTGTCTTCCAGCCGCACCCAGCCCCGCCGCAAAGCCAGGACAGCAGCCTGTGTGCGGTCATTCACAGCCAGTTTGCGCAAAATGCTGCTCATGTGGTTTTTCACCGTCTGGCGGCTGATGCCCAGCGCGTGGGCGATCTCTTTGTTGCTGGCACCCCGGGTGATAAATTGGAGAATTTCCATCTCCCTGGGGCTGAGAGGGACGAACATTTCGTCGGGCGATTCACCGAAGATGGCCAGGTCTTCAAACTGGTGCAGCATCCAGCGGGCCACTTGGGGCCGGTTCATCACTTCCTCGCCGATGACGTAGTTGTTGTGGGCTACGGCGCGAACGGCGGGGATCAGTTCGCCGGGCAAGACATCTTTGGTGTAGTAGGCTGCTGCACCGGCACGCAGGGCATGAAACAACTGCTCGTCGTCGTGGTACGCTGTCAAAATGATAATGCCAATCGCGCTGCCCAGCGAACTGTTTTTGATCTCCCGGGTCGCTTGAAGACCGTTCTTGCCCGGCAGATTGATGTCCATCAGAATCACGTCTGGCTGCAGTTCAAGCGCCCGATCCACCGCCAGAGCGCCATCATCCACTTCGGCAATCACCCGCAGATCGCTCTCACCTTCCAGGACTCGACGCAGACCCTGCCCAAAAAGCGGGTGATCTTCCACGATCATAATGCGGACTGCATCTGTGTCGTTGTGACCGTTTCGATATTGATCAATGTTCATCATCGCTGCCTCTCGTAATCAGTAAAGTTTTCGTCCAATTGACGAGCATCTACGACATTCAGCGTAGATGCCATTGTTTGTGTACCACTGGATACTTCCAGAATGAATCGATACTTGCTCATCTCATCCCTTATTCCATGTGTAAAAGAGTATAGCATTCTTCATCAAACCCTTCAATACAGGAGTACACGCCAATATGCGTATTAATGGATGGACAGGTATCAGCGTCCTACTCAGACTCGTGCGTCTACGCAATTCTACGCAGACCCACGCTACAGCCATCCGGTCGGCCACGCGCCGGGGGCACACGATTCCCGGAATCAGACGCCCTGGGCTGGTTGCGACACCTTCCTCATCAATGTTATAATTTCGACTGGACACTTTGCAATACCCAAATGTTCGCACATTTTCCAGGAGCCTCCGTGAACCCAATAGCTGCATTATACCGTCTACAAGAAATTGACACGACGTGGGACAAGATACGGCGGCGCATTCTTCAACTGCAAAAGATGACCGGGGGTTCGTCGGAACTGGTCCAAATGCGGGAACAAACGCGAGCCACCGAGGCGGAGTTGCAGAAGGTGCGCAAGGAACAGCAGGATGCCGAGGCGGGATCCGGTTCTCTCGCCGAGCGCATCGCAGAATCGGAAAGCCTGCTGATGGGGGGGCAGGTGCGCAACCCGAAGGAATTGGAAGCGTTGCAGGCCAATGTGGAGTCTATGCGCCGGCACAAAGGCGCGTTGGATGATCGCAGCGTTGAGGCGATGGTCAAAGCCGACGAGATTGGGCAGCGCTTTGCCACGCAGACAAGCAGCCTGGACAGCCAGGAAGAAGAGTGGCAGACCAAACAGCAGGCCATTGATGAAGAGATGCAAAAGCGCAAGAAGGAGTATGTCTATCTGAAAAATGTGCGGGAGGAGTTCGTCAAAAGCATCGATAGCAAAATGCTGGAACAGTACGAATATCTGCGCGGACGCAAGAATGGCATTGCGGTTGCCAAACTGGAGGACGGCTCCTGCACGGCCTGCCATATGCAGGTCCCTGTGGGGCTGATCGGCAGCGTGCGCCGCGGCGACGAGCTGGTCGCTTGCGCCGCCTGTGGCCGCATCCTCTTTGCCGCATAGGCTATTCAAGACAAATCCGCCTCGCGTAGG
>JACQGT010000447.1 GCA_016199425.1 Chloroflexota bacterium | reverse complement strand
GGCGGACGTCAACTACTTCCTGATCGAACCGCTGACCGTACACAATCCACAAGAACAAATCGTCCCCAATGTGGCCAGTGGCTGGGAATGGAACGACGATTACACCCAATTGACGCTGACGCTACGTAAAGGCATCAAATGGAGTGACGGTGTCCCCTATACGGCTGACGACATTATGTTCTGGTGGAACGACTTTGTGCTAAACGAAGAACTCACACCCAGCCCTCATGCACTGCTGAAACGAGATGGGGTGCTGGCTGAGCTAGTCAAGGTCGACGATTTCACTGTGCAGTTTTCCTTCGCTAAGCCCTATGCGTTGTTTACCACCTATCTGGGTAGCTGGGGTTTTCCGCGCACTGATCCCACGACCATGCCCATGCATTACCTGATGCAATTCCATTCCAGCTACACGGCTGCGGCTGACATCGAAGCTGAAATGAAAGAAGAAGGCTTCGACACCTGGGTGGACCTCTTCAACTTCAAACGCTCCAACGAGAACCCAGACAACCCCACCCTGGCAGCGTGGATTCTCAACGAGCGACCACCCCAGCAGGTACAGACCTACCACCGCAATCCCTACTATTGGAAAGTGGACACAGAAGGCAACCAGCTACCCTACATCAGCGAAATCCGTACCACCCGCATCGCGGACACGGAAGCATCTCTGCTCAAAACCATCGCCGGGGAATTGGACTACGTAGGCATCGGCTGGGTGGGTGGCCCGGCCAACTTGGCTATCCTGTCAGAGAATAAAGAGGCGGCAGACTACCGCTTCGCCTATGCCAACTGGATGCCCAACGCCTATGGCAATATCATGTTCAACTACACCAGCGGCGACGAGACCAAACGGGAGCTTTATAACAAGAAAGAGTTCCGCCAGGCTCTGTCGGTGGCAATCAATCGGGAGGAGATTGTCAAGCTACAGTACAAAGGCGGTGTCTTCCCTTCGCAGATCGCACCGGCCCGGGGCGCGCCCTATCATGGTGAATCTGACCTCTTCCAGTCCTGGGCTCCGTACGATCCGGACCTGGCCAACACGATGCTGGACGAACTGGGGTTGACTGAGCGGGATGAAGAGGGCTTCCGCAAGGCACCGAACGGCGAAAAGCTGCTGCTGATCATCTCTGCTACAACCTCCTGGCCGCCAGAAACGCCTGTACTAATGGAACTGGTGCGAGGTTACTGGGCAGCCGTGGGCATCAACGCCTCCGTTACGCCGGAAGAGGGCACACTGTGGGGGACACGCCACAACAACGGCGAACATGACGTCTCAGCTCGAGGCGGCCACTTCGGCGGTGGACCGGTCCATCCCACCTTGAACGGCAATACCTTTGCCCTAAGCGGTTGGCAGTGGGCACCTGAGTGGGCACGCTGGCTCGACACAAACGGCGCGCAGGGGGTAGAGCCGCCGGACGATGTCAAGCAGTTGCGTGTGCTGCGGGATCAGATCCTGGGCGAAGGCGATGAGGAGACCCGCAATGCTTTGATGCAGCAGGTCTTTGAGATTCACATGGACAATCTGTGGTCCATCGGCCTGGTGGTGGACGATCCCCGCTTCGGCCAGCTCAAGATCGTGAAGAACCGGGTTCGCAACGTGCCTACTTCGTCCATATCGGGCGAGTGGTATCCCATGGTACCTGCAACTTGGTTCATCAACGAATAAGTGCTGACCAGGTGATGTTGATAGACCCGATCACCGGTCAGTCTTAGTTTGAAAGAGAGACAGCGGGGTCAATATCTGGCCCCGCTGTCTCTATATATCGTCGCCCGTATCTTCTCAATCATCCGGGGTAGGGGCACGAGGTGGGGCGGGACGAAATTCCCTGATGAAGAGATGATATCCGCCCGCCCCACCTCGTGCCCCTACAAGTTCCCCAACCTATTGAGAAGATACCGTCGTCCGAACGCAAGGAAGCTCATATGACCAAAAAACTCGTTGCGGAGCACGGAGTCGTCTGTCGATTGCAGAGCGAGAAGCTGGGCTATTTTGGCTGGCCGACGGTGGCGCGGCTGGATGACGGCGCACTGATCGTCGCCAGCTCCGGGCTGCGCAGTACCCACGTCTGTCCCTGGGGCAAAACGGTGCTCAACCTGAGCCAGGACGACGGGCGCACCTGGTCTGCGCCCCGGGTCATCAACGATTCACCCCTCGACGACCGGGATGCCGGGATTGTGGCTCTCGGCGGCGACCGGCTGTTGGTGAGCTGGTTTGTCACCGACAACCGTCCCCATCTCAATGACCCGCACTTGCGTCAACTCTTTGGCGACGCAGAGGCGGAGAGCTGGCGTCCCACCCTCGAAGCCCTGACCGACGACATCGTAGACCGGCATATCGGCTCGTGGGCAATGTTGAGCGACAACGCCGGCGCCGCCTGGAGCGCGCCGATCCGGGTACCCGTCTCGTCGCCCCACGGCCCCATCCGCCTGGGCAATGGGGAGCTCCTCTACCTGGGCAAGCCTTTCGGCGTCATGGACGATATGCGTCACGCCCCCATCACTGCGGCGCGCAGCACAGATGGCGGCCACACCTGGCATCTGTTGGGCGAAACGCCGCTCTGTCCGGGCACAGTCTCCGGCAGCTATCACGAAGCCCACGCGCTGGAACTGCCTTCCGGCAAGCTGATCGGCGCCATCCGCCTGGAGAATTGCCCCGGGGAAAATGGCGATGTCACCCAGGCCGGTCTGATCCACTTCAGCACGCTGCTGACCGAATCTACCGATGGCGGCTACACCTGGGCCATGCCCCGCTCTCTGGGCTATGGGTCGCCGCCCCATCTGCTCCAGCACTCATCCGGTGCGCTGATCCTGACCTACGGCTATCGCGCCGCCGGTTTCGGTCAGCGCGTGGGCGTCAGCCGCGACGAAGGCCAAAGCTGGCAGTGGGACTGGATCATCCGCGATGACGCGCCCGATTGGGACCTGGGCTATCCTTCGACTGTGGAACTGACCGACGGCAGCCTCTTCACGGTCTATTACCAGAAATTCGCGGCTGGCGAACACTGTTCGCTCCTGTGGTCCCGCTGGCAGCTACCGTGAACGCTATCAGTCAGATTGACAGATTCAGTAGACCGCAATGCTTCGGGCGTGGTCCGTGACCCGCCCACCGGTCACGGGCCGGCGGGGAGCATCCATTGCGGTCTACTGAGTTTCGATTCGTTTTGGCGCATCGCGGGTATAGATCGGGATTTGTAGACAAAGGGAGCGTGCCAGCATGGTTAACAGGGTATACAAAGAGACCTTTGACGACGGCGCTGGCGGCTGGATCGCCTGGTTGGGCCACAACCGGCCTGTGGCCGCCGAAGTGGTGGACGGTGCGCTCATATCGCGCAGCCCGTGGGGCATCGACTCCAACCATGCCTTCCCCGGCGGCGGCTATCTTCATCTGCTCTTTATCCTCATGACCGCGCCACAGCCCAACCCAGGTCCAGCCTATGGACCGCTGATGGGGGGCAATCGTTTTATTGCCGGCGGCTATTCCACCGATCTGCGCAACGCCAAGCTGAGCGTGCGCATCAAAGGCGATGTGCAGCTTCGCGGGGCCAGGCTGGTGATGCACTGCCAGGCGCGGCGCGGCGACATTGCCATTAACTTTGTGCTGAGCGGTCAGCCCTTCGAGATCACGCCGGACTGGTCGGAGCAGACCATCACCTTGACGACTGACCCCGATCAATGGCTCTGCCTGGGCGCGCGCCACGACATGTTGGATGTCTACGATTGGGGCGAGATCGAGGATGTGCTGGCGGATGTCAACATCGATATTCTCCTGCTGCTCCACCCACTCCATATTGTACCGTTGACCCCTGAACCCAAAGGTATCCACCATCGTCGCCCGGAAGTAGACTACCCGGTGGATCCCAGCTACCTGCCGGAAGGCTATGTGATGTTGGATGAAGTCCGGCTGGAATACCCTGCCATCCCATAAGGATGCTCATGGCCCATCACATTAACTTCACCGAACACTTGGCTCTTGGCGGTTTCAACTACGCCTATGGAATCTCGGCATGTGATCTGACCGGCACCGGCAGCCTGGACCTGGTGACTGCCGACACGATTGTTGGTCTCTACTGGTTGGAGAACGACGGCCACGGC
>JACQGT010000069.1 GCA_016199425.1 Chloroflexota bacterium | reverse complement strand
TGAATTCGGCTTCTGACAGCAAGAAGCGCCCGATCGTTTGCGGGGGATAGCCCGACACGCAGGCATAGGACGCTGAAAGTAAGTTTCCGTCGTTGTCTTGCCTAGCGAACCGCTGCCGCCAGTTGCGACAGGCGGGCGAAGAGTGCCGGGTCAATGGGCGCGTGCAGCACGTGGGCGATCACCTGCGACCAGCCATGCACAAAGTAGTCCCAGCCGTCGGCCACCGTCAGGCTGCGGGCCGACGGCTGGGCACGCGCCTGGCGCAGGAAGTCGAGTTCGCCCCGGTAATTGAGTTCCCAGACCACCCCGCGCTGGGGGAAGAGGGCGTCGTCGGTGAGGGGTGAACCGGGCGTATCCTTGCCCATACCCGTGGCGTTGATCACAACGCTGGCGGGCGGCAGCGCAGCCAACAACTCGTCGTTGCGTTGGGGCGTTTCGTTTTGTACGTAGTCAAACTGAATGTCCGTATCAAACTGTTCCACCATCTGGCGCAGACGTACCAGCCGCCCAGCCGAGCGGTTGACGACGACAATGCGCCGGGGCCGGTCGCCGGGCTGCGGCTTTTGCAACAGATGCAGGCACAGCGCCAGCGCAGATCCCCCCGCACCCAGCAGCAGCACCTCCCCGCCCGTGCGCGCAAAGTACCCCGCCCCCAGAATGGCGTCCAGACTGAGACCGCCCGCCACCGGGTCTGTGGCGCGCCCAACCAGTCTGCCCTCCTCTTTGGCAATACTGGAGACTTCATCGGTAAGACGGGCGTAGGGGCCAAACTCGTCGAAAAGGTCACGGGCCGCGGCCAGCAGGTCGATTTTGTGGGTAGTGACCAGCGCGCCCAGGGCCAGGGGCTGCTCTGCGATGTGGGCGACCACCTGCCGGTAGATTTCTGGCGGCGCGTGGATGGGCAGGTCAATGCCCCGCCAGACCACTTCCGGGCGGCCCAGCGCCTCCATCCAGAGGGGAAAGATCTTGCGGGAGGAGGATTGGCGGGTAGTTACGCCGATAAAGTAGAAGGTGGGCGCAGTGGGCGCGGCCAGCGGGGTATCAGCCATTGCGCCCACCCCCCAGCGCGCCCACCAGCCGCCGCCGGTATTCGTCGTAGGCGGCATCGAAGCGCCTGGCCGACTCCTCCGCGCCGATGAAATAACTGCTGGTGAGCACTTTGGGCGGCTGGCCCAGACGGGTCAGTCTTTCCGCCACCGCGCATTTGAGCATATTCACCACTACCGCCCCGCCCACCGTCGAGCCAGGCCCCACCGGGTCTTCCAAACCGGGGATAGTGACCAGCGCATCCCCGGCAGGCGTGCAGTTGTCGATGACCAGATCGGCCACATCGAGCAGCTTCTGGCCGGAGCTGTGTCTGGCCGCGGACCCGGCACAGTGGTCCACCGAGACAACCGCCATCACCGGCAGGCCAAGCTTCTTGACTTCCAGGGCCATATCCACCACCACTTCGTTGACGCCGCTGTTGCTAAAGATAATGAAACTGTCCGGTGGGGTCAGCACGAAGTTGCGCAGGATGACCGCAGCCAGCCCCTCCACGTGTTCCAAAAACATTGCCTGGCGTTGGCCGTTGGCCCCCACCACCTGGTTGTGGAAGGTGAGGGATAGCTCCACCAGTGTGTGGAAGCCGGGGAAGCTGCCGTGACGGGGGAACGTCTCCTCCACCAGAATGCGGGAGTGGCCTGTGCCAAAGAGATGCACCAGCCCGTCGCCGGCAATGGAGGCCGCGCAGATGTCCGCGGCCTGCTCGATGGCCCCGGTCTGGGTGGCGCGGATGCGCTGGATGATCTGGTCAACCGCGTCCAGATAAGAAGTTGCGGGGGTCATTGGGGTCTCCTACGCTGAAATATAGAACACAGATTACGGAATTTACGGATTGGCTCCGCTGCAAAAAGAGGAACTTCACCGCGGAGGCGCGGAGTTCGCGGAGGGAGCGCGGAGGAGTTAGGAGAAAATCTCCGCGTTCCTCCGCGCTCCCCGCGACTCCGCGGTGTGCTTCTCGGCTTTTTGCGGTTGAGTCATTGATCGAGAAAAGCCTCCACCTGGGCCAGGCTGGGCGAGTCGAGAATGCCCCGCGGGCTGGCGACCACCAGTGCGGCCACGGCATTGCCAAAACGGAGCGCCTGTTCCAGCGACCGGCCTTGCCCCAGCGCGTGTAGAAAGCCGACGTTGAACGAATCGCCCGCGCCCACGGAAATGTTGGCGGCCACCGGAAAGGCGGGAACGTGAATTTTCTCTGTCTGCGTCCAGACCGCTGCCCCTTCTGCGCCCTGTTTGATCACCACCTGGCGCGCACCCGCGGCCAGCGCCTGGGCTGCCGCGCCGGGCCAATCGTCCGCGCTTGTCAACGATTGCAGTTCGTGGCTGTTGCCGATCAGATAATCGACAGCGGGCAACAGCGGGGTCAGTTCGGCCAGCGTCACCGGCGGGCCGATGGCCGGTCCCACGTCAAGCGCGGTGATGCCGCCGCTCCTGTGTGCCCGGGCCAGCGCCTGGGCGAAGCCGCCCGCCCGCCATTGAGAGAGGATGGAAAAACTGGTCGCCAGGAGTACTTCCGCCCCGTCCAGCAACCCGTCCGGTATTTCTTCGTAGCGGGCGTGCGCGCTGGACCCCAGATGGTGAAAGACCACCTGATTGGCCGTATCGGTCACAAGAATTGTAGAAGTGGAGGTGGCGTGGCGGGCGCTGCGGGTCAGCCCGGCCAGATTGACCCGTCTCACTTGCAGCCAGTTGACCAGCGCATCCCCCAGCAGGTCCTGCCCGACCGCGCCGCAGAGAGCAGTGGGAACGCCCAGCCCGGCCAGGACGTAGGCGCTGATGCCGCCGTTGCCGCCCAGGGCAATGGTCAGGGGCGCTTCGGTAAAGACCAGATTGCTGCTGCGGAAGCCATCCCCGCCCAGCTTTGCCAGGAGTGCGTCGCTGAAGACCAGCAGGTCGGCGGTGACAGTTCCGATGATGACGAACATTCGTCCTTGCTCCTGTATTCAACGCAAAAGGTGAGCGGCCAAACCATACGTTTGGATGACGGCGAATGCCAACGGCGGTGGCAATTTGACAGCCCTTGCGCTTTGTTTTATTGTCCAGTTGTATAAACATTCAGCGCTCTATGATACTTGAACAATCCCTGTTTGCTCAAAAGGGGAAGCGATCTGCATAGCTGGTGAACCCCTCATCCAACTGTCTAGCTTCCCGATCACACCCCTACCCATCCATTCAGCCTTGACGCGCACCAGAGTACGCCGCCGCAAAGCAAAGACACCTGACGAAAAATGAAACACGATGCGTATACAACGCCGTTTGTTCTCATGCTTCGCGTTTCGGACCCATAGAGCCACTTTTTTCGCAAACTTTTCAGAGGAGAGGAAGATGAAACACCCATCAAAGCTGTCCCTTATCGTTGGTTTGTTGCTGGCGCTGGTCCTCGCCGTGACCGGCTGCGCCGCGCCCCCCGCACCCACTGCTGGCGGATCTGCCCCGGCAGCGGCCCCGGCTGAAGCAAGCGGCTTCACCATCGGCGTGAGCAATACCCTCGTGGGCAACGGCTGGCGCGAACAGATGATCTGCGCCATCAAAGCCGAAGCCAGCGCCAGTGGGGTTGTGGACAAAGTGATCGTCGTCAACCGCAACGGCGGCCCCACCGAGCAGATCGCGGACCTGGAAGGTCTCATTTCCCAGGGCGTGGATGCCATCATCCTCAACCCCACGGACCGGGAAGGCTTGAACGCTGTGATTGAGGCCGCGATTGCCCAGGGCATTGTCGTCGTGGCCGTTGACCAGGCCGTCTCGGCCGCAGGGGCCTACGTGGCTACCAACGACCAGACCGCCTACGCCCAGAATGGCGCTGAATGGCTCTTCGAGCAGTTGGGCGGCGCGGGCAAAGTAGTGGAGATGCGCGGCATCGACGGCGTGCCCGCCGACACCGACCGGCACAACGGCTTTATGGCCGCGCTGGCCAAGTATCCCGGCATCGAAGTTGTGGCCTCCACCTTCACCGGCTGGGACCCGTCGGTGGGCGCGCAGCAGGCCCTCGACCTGATCACCACCCAGGAGATCGACGGCATCTGGACCTCCGGCGTCGATTATCCGGTCATCGAACAATTCCAGGCCGCCAATCTTCCCTACGTCCCGCTGGTTGGCGCGGACAACAACGGCTTTGTCAAGCAGTTGCTGGAGATGGCAGGCGAGGGCGTAGTCGGCGCGGCTGTGACCAACCCGCCCGCCATCGGCGCGGTGGGCATGTCCATCGCCATCGACGCCCTGACCGGCAAGAACCCGGCCCAGGTGACAACCCTCATCCCAGAGGTCTACGCCACCGGCAACACGGAAGGTCTGCAGGCGCTCTACGCGCCCGATCAGCAGCCGGGCTGGAGCACATTCGTCAATATCCCGCCCTACACCCACTACGGCGGCAGCGCGGATGTGTCGGCCTGCAAGGGGCCGGGGGAATAAAAAGAGCTATTGCGTAATTGCGTATTGCGTATTTCGTAGGGTAGTGTCGCATCAGCCGTCAATTGATAGAACTACCGTAGGGGCGCTGCTTGCAGCATCCCTACGTATCAAATCACGCTTGACGCAACCTAGCCTACGAAATACGCAATACGCAATACGCAATATGAAGTCCTGCCACACGCTGAGAAAACTCATCCATGCCTGCTCCCCACTCCCTCCTTTCC
>JACQGT010000488.1 GCA_016199425.1 Chloroflexota bacterium | reverse complement strand
CGCCCCGCTTGCGGAACATCCGCGCGTCGTCACTATTGCGGGCCACCAGCGCGGTGATGCGGAAGTTGTCGATGCCCGCTTCGCGCAGCTTGCGATAGCCGTGCAAATGGGCGTTCAGGATGCGGCCGCAGCCGACGATACCGATACGAATCATTTCTCACTCCTCTCAGATTCGGAAAAAGACGGACACGGATGGACACGGATTGTCTGGATTGGCACGGATTTTTGATGGAACGCGGATTGGGCGGATGAAAAGGCGGATACGGAAAAAGACGGGCTATGCAACAACTTTCGCCAGTGTTGCTTCACTCTCTTTGCGCTGTTGGCGACGCAGGAAGAGAAAGGCGATGGCGCTGCCCCCGGCAAAGATGGCACAGATGGTGTACAGTGAGCCGAAACCGAGGAGTTGTACAATTGTCCCACCCAGGAAGGTGCCGATCAGCCCACCCGCACCGTTGGCCGCGTTGTAGACGCCGCTGTTGCGCCCGCGTCGCTGTTGGCCGCCCCACTCAGCCACAAAGGTCATGCCCGTCGTGGTGAAGCTGCCAAAAGCAAAGCCCCGGAAGACCTGAATCACCAGCAGCGCGGGGAGGAGAGCGGCAAGGGTCACATAGCCGATGTGGACGATGGCGGCAAAGGCACCACCCGCAAAGAGCAGAGGAGCGCGCCCGAAGATATCGGAAGCCATTCCGGCCACGGCCATCGAGGGAAATTCCACCAGCGCGGCCAGACTCCAGAGGCGGGTGATTTCTGTTTTCGTATAGTCAAAAGAAGCCATATAATTAGGCCACATAGACGCACCCGCGCCGTGGGCCGCGGTCCACAGCATCGCGCCCAGAAGAAAGAGTAGGGGCAACTGGCGCTCTGGTGTCGTCGGAGGAGGTGGGATCTGGGGTGTCTCAATGACAACAGCTTTCTTCGCCGGCGCGATTTCCCGCACAAAAAGGGTGAAGAAAGCAGCGAGCAGATAGACCCCGGCGCACACGCTGAGAACCACAGCGATGGAGGTGCGGTCGGCCAGAGCGCCGCCGAAGAAGGCACCCACAGCAAACATCATCGACGCGCTGCCCCGGTAGTAGCCCATGCGCCGCCCCCGTTGGCCTGTTCCCGCCAGCAGATCGCCCATCAACGCCAGACTGGGCGTCAGATAGGCGGCAGAGGCCACTCCTTCCAGGACGCGGATGGCCCAGGCGGTGTTGGCGTCGGGAACCCGGCCCATCTGCCAATAGACCCCGGCCAGCCCAAGCAACCCCACCAGAAGAATCGGTTTGCGGCGGCCAAAACGATCCGACACCCAGCCCCAGGCGTAGTTGCTGAGGAGCGCCGTGGCCGAAAAGCTGGTAAGAATCAGGGAAATTTGCCAGTAGCTGGCCCCCAAATCCTTCAGGTAGAGGGTAATCAGCGGAGAGCTTAGACCGATGGAGAGATAGACCAGACCGATAATGCCGGTGAGAAGGAGAAGATTGGGCACGGGGATGGGCCTTTGGGTGCGGGTGATTGGAGACTGGAGATTGGGAACTGGCGACTGGCGACTGGGAACTGGGGAATGGGGATCGGAAACCGCCAGTCGCTAATCGCCAATCCCCATCATCCCTTCAATTTTGTCATTTCTTTGTCATAGAGCGGTTCGGCGCGGACTGTAGCAGTATAGCGCACGCCGAAGTATTCAACCTCCACCTGTGTGCCCGGCGCGGCGAATTCCAGGGGCAGGTAGCCGTAGAGGATGTATTTGCCCACAGAATAGCCGTAGTTGGCGCTGGTGACGTAGCCCAGCACCTCCTCGCCCCACAGAATCGGCTCTGAACCTAGAGCCACCGCTGCCGGATCGTCGTAGGTGAGGCAGCAAAGTTTGCGGCTGACGCCCTGCGCTTTGATGCGCAGCAGCACGTCCCTGCCCAGAAAATCGCCTTTGTCAAGGCGCACGGCCCACTCCAGCCCGGCCTCGTAGGGATTGTACTCGCTGTGGATGTCCGCACCCCACAGCCGGTAGCCCTTCTCCAGACGGAGGGAATCGAAGGCTCCGCCCCCCGCGACGATAATGCCGTGGGGCTGGCCCGCGGCCCACAGCGCATCCCACAGCCCCAGGCCATATTCGGTCGGGCAGTAAAGCTCCCAGCCCAATTCACCCACGTAGGAGACGCGCACCGCCAAGACCGGAATGACATCGATGTAGAGAGTCTGGGCGCTGAAATAGGGAAAGACGCGGTTGCTCACGTCCGCTTCCGTGACAGATTGTAGCACATCCCGTGCCCGGGGCCCCCACAGACCCAACGCTGCGTAGCGGGAGGTCACGTCGGTGATAGTGACTGCGCCATCTGCCGGCGCGTTCTGGCGCAGCCAGGCCAGGTCGTGCATCCCCACGCCGCCGCCGGTGAGAACGAGAAAGCTCTGCCCACCCGTGCGGGTGACAGTCAAATCGCAGGCGATCCCCCCCTGCTGGTTGAGCAGCGACGTATAGACGACTTTGCCCACAGACCGGTCGATGCTGTTGGCGCAGAGGTACTCCAAAAAGGCCAGCGCCCCCGGCCCGGTCACTTCGATTTTTGTAAAGGCGGTCAGATCGAAGAGGGCAACCCGCTGCCGGGTGGCCTGGTGTTCTGCGCCTTCGATGGGCGACCACTCCTGGGCGGCCCAGCCGGTGCGCGTCGGGACGGTATACTCCTCCAGCAGCCGGGCGTTGGCCCCGATCCACTGGGGGCGCTCCCAGCCCACGCCTTCAAAGAAGTGGGCGTTCTGCTCCACCAGCCGGGCGTGCCAGGGGGAAAGGCGCAGGTTGCGCGGACTGAGCATCTGCTGTTTGGGATGGATGATGTCGTAAACTTCCCGGTATTGCTGCGCCCCCCGTTCCCGCACGTAGGCCGGGCTGTGGGCGAAGCTGTGGAAGCGGTGCATGTCTAGCTGGCGCAGATCCCAGTCGGTCACGCCGTCGGTTATCAGATCGGCCACCACTTTGCCCACCCCGCCGCCGTGGGTGACCCAGACCGCCTCAGCAATCCACAAGCCATCGGTCTGCTGGGAGTGACCCACCACACAGCCCGCGTCCGGCGTGAAGGAGAACATCCCGTTGATCTGATAGTCAAAGTTGAGTCCGGCCAGGGCGGGGAAGAGGCGCACACTCTCGACGTGGGAGGCGGCGAAATCGTCCGGCGTAAAGTCGTGGATGGAGGGCATGACTGCGGCCTGGGCCGGGGATGCGATAGCTTCCGGCTCTACCAGAATCGGCGCGTGGCGGTAGCTGCCGATGCCGTAGCGGTTGCCCACCTGCCGGAAATACATCGAGTGGTCCTGGTGGCGCAGGATGGGGTGGACGACTTCCTTTTCGGCGTCGGCGGCCAGCCCGGCCACCGGCGCGGTGATGACGTACTGGTGTTCCACCGGCGTCAACGGCACAGACTCCCCCGCCAGTCTCGCCACCTTCGGCCCCCAAATCCCCGCGCAGATCAGCGCTTGCGGGGTCTCGATACGCCCGCTGTCGGTCAGCACAGCCCGCAGCTTGCCGTCCCGGATATCGAAACCGGTGACGGTCACGCCGCCGATAAACTCGGCCGCGCCCATCTCCACGACGGCTTTAGTCATCGCGGCGCACAGATTGACGGCTTTGGCGATGCCGTCGCCCTCCACCCAGTAGCCGCCCAAAATCGTGGACGGATCGAGAATCGGCACTTGGGCGCACACTTCGGCGGGAGAGAGCAGCGCGGCCTTCAGCCCGTAGGATTTGGCCCAGCCCAGCTTGCGGCGCAAATCGGTCCAGCGTTCGGGTGTCGTCGCCACTTCGATGCCGCCCACCGGGTAGAAACAGGGCTTGCCCTCCCAGGTAAACTGGCTATAAAACTTCGTCGTGTACTGGGCGATCTGGCACATCGTCTTGGACGAGTTGGTCTGAAAGATCAGCCCCGGCGCGTGGGAAGTGGAGCCGCCGGTGCGGGGCAGCGACCCCTGATCGATGACCAGAATATCCTTCCAGCCCCTCTGGGCCAGGTGATAGACGGCGCTACAGCCGACAATGCCGGCCCCAATCACGACCAGCCGGGCGCGGGATTTCATAGGTATTGCTCCTCTGTGTGGGAAGAATCGAACCACAAAGTCACCAAGACACGAAGAACCGCTCAGGTCAATCCACCGTGACAGTCACGGTTCCGATACGGAAGATAGCCCAGAACGCGCCCATAGACAGCACCCACGAGCGGTCTTTGCTCACCAACCGCGAGAAGAGCACATAATTCTCGTAGTCGGTGGTGGCGTCGATCACCAGGGGCAGGGGCAATTGGTCGATGAGGACTTTGGGCGCGGGCAGGCTGGCGCTTTCCAGCCAGGTGGCGATGCGCTCTTGCTGCGCCTGCTCCACCCAGGCCAGGTGGCGCGCCTCGGACGGATTGCCGATGGCGGCCACGATCAGCAGCAAGATGACGACGATCAGGACGATGGCGAATTTGGACATAGAGACCTCCACCCTGGGGTAAGTGTGCAACAAGACGATAAGGTGATTGTACTCGTTTGCAAGGTTTGCTGTCTACTGGCAAAATACTCTACAGCAGTGGCATAATAGTCGCACAAGTATTTCCCACGGACTGGAGCTTCCTCAATGCGAGTGATATTTGAAGACGTTGTTGTACCAGACGTAGGCTCGCTGGATTTATCCGTGCCGGCGACTCCCGAAATACGGATCAGCGCAGTGCGAGCGCGACAACTGGTTGGAATCTATATGGGCAATTACGTCGGTTTGTTCCTCCACGGGCAAACACTAGACGAATTGGTCGTGCGAGAAGATCGGGTGTACTGGCGTGTGCCGGTAATCTTGTCCCGCGGTCGCCAAGGCCGGATTGGAATCGTCGGCGCTGTTGATGTGGATGCCGACACTGGTGAACTGATGCTTGACGATCTTCTCATCGCCGAGATAAAAGAGAATGCCCGCAATCTTACTACCCGTCAAGCACTTGAGCCAGTCGGATGACGGGTACTGTCTTTGCTAAAGGGGGTTCTTATGCCCGTACAATTTGAGACGCCGGTATTGCCGACGCGTGACAGCGAAACCGTCAGCGTGCATATTACGAACATCCAGATTACGCCAGCCCGGGCCCGCCAGCTAGTCGGCATCCATACAGGCAATACAATCGGCGATCTGGTGGCAGGGGATACGCCCAACGAATTGGTGATTGCTGCCAATCGGGCCTACTGGCGCGTGCCAGTTCTTCTCTTCGGTGGGCTACGCGGACGGATCGGACAAATTGGCTACGTGGACGTCGACAGCGAAACCGGCGATCTGAAACTCACTGACGCACTCCAGAGGAAATTGGAAGACGATGCCCTCCGTCTTGCTGCCAGTGCCGCTCTATAGCCAAAGCCGCCCGGGCACTTGCCTGCCCGCGTGCGCCCGGATGGTGCTGGCCTATTTTGATCACACCATCTCCGAGGAAAGCATAGGCCGAGTTCTGGGGACTCGTCACGCCGGCACACCCGTGCCGAATATCACCCGCCTGTCCTCGCTTGGCTTTTCTGTCCGCTATGCAGCGCTGACCGAATCCGACGTTCAGCTTCAATTGCAGGCGGAGCAACCTCTCATCTGCCGCCTGTGGACGGTGATGCTCGACTATTGGCCGACGGACACCCCGCACGTCGCCGTCGTCGTCGGCTACGACGACCGTTACGTCTACCTCAACGACCCGGCCTTCCCCGACGCACCCCAACGCGTCCTCTGGGACGGTTTTCTCGCCGCCTGGGAGGAGTACGACTGCATGGCGGCTATCATTCAGCCGTCAGCCCGGTAGCGACATTTCACCTTGTCAGGTATAGACTGGAGATTCCTCTATGCGAGTGATATTTGAAGATGTTGCAGCCCCCGATGTGGGTTCGCTCAATCTATCCGTGCAGGCGACTTCCGACATGCGGATCACGGCGGTGCGGGCGCGACAACTGGTCGGCATTTTCACGGGCAACCACATCAGCACGCAGATTCACGGCATCACACCGGAAGAACTTGTGGTACGGGAAGGACGGGCTTATTGGCGTGTGCCTGTCATATTTTCCATGGGATTGCAAGGACAGATAGGCAAGATTGGCACGATCGATGTCGATACGCAGTCGGGCGATTTGACGATCTGTGGTAAGCCGATAGACAAAACCCACACCCAAGGAATGCTAGACAATGCCCGGCGTCTTGCTGCCAGTCACACACCGCATTCAACGAATTGACGGGCTATGTCTGGCCGTCTCGGCGCAAATGGTTCTGGAATATCTGGGCGAGCCGGCTTCAGAGTCCGACCTCATCGCGCGTTTGCAGATAGAAATCCCCCTGGGTACGCCCTTTCCGATGATTGAACGGGTGCAGAACCGGCGGGTCACTGTGCGTCTCGCATCACTCACGGATTCCCAACTGCGGCTTCTGTTGGACCAGAATCGACCGGTCATTTGCCGGGTCTGGACGGTTATGCTGCCGTACTGGAGAGATGAAAATGTCTCCCACGTCGCCGTCGTCGTCGGCTACGACGACCGTTACGTCTACCTCAACGACCCGGCCTTCCCCGACGCACCCCAACGCGTTCTCTGGGACGGTTTTCTCGCCGCCTGGGAAGAGTACGACCGTATGGCGGCTATCATTCAGCCGTCAGCGCGGTAATCCTCCTGGACAGCCCTCACCGATTGGCAAACCAGACGGCATAGAGTTGTACTGGCAGATGATTGGGTGACTTCTCATCAACCGCCGTCAGATCGCACAGGGGAAAATAGTAGGTCTTGCGTCCTTTCTTTACCTGCACAATCAATCCGTAGTTCTCGTCGATACTTTCGATCTCATGCACAACGAGGATATCCCCGCCGCGCATCGGTCCGCGCTCTTGAAACTCTGTCACTTCGGCCTTAAATGGAAATGTGAGAGTGGCTGACAGATACTCTTCCCATCTTTCAAGTTGCTCGGAGGTATCATCCGGATCGATCCCGGCCAGAATGTGGCCGATATCCCTTCCTTCTTCTCCGAGATGGTGCCATGCGAAGTTGGTCTGAATCTCAGCTTTAGTTGTCTCTGTTTCCTGCTCACTGTCTCGCGCTTCTGCTAACTCCACGTCTTCTGGTCCCAGATAATATTCATCCCATCCCAACCCTTGTTCTTCCGAATCTGCAATGTATTCTGCGGGCATATTGCGCAGAGTAATCGCATCCCAACGGATTACGACGATATCGTTTTTTACATCCACTTCGGTAATGCGCCCCTGCCAGCCCTCCATCTCCAGGCCGAAATCCTCGTCCTTGACTCCAGGCTTGACGCGCACGGAGTCACCGACGCTCCACTGACCAATTTTCATACTCACCTCCATAGAGTCGTTCTCAACATCTCCAGTTTGTCTCGTCTACCAGAACGGCTTTGTGTTCTCGTCATCGCGCAGGAAGTCCGACGGGTCGTATTGCGTATTGCGTATT
>JACQGT010000487.1 GCA_016199425.1 Chloroflexota bacterium | reverse complement strand
GTGCGGAAGAGCATCAGCGCTGCGCCTGGCTCGCCGAATTTGCCGCTGATAATGTCGTCAAAGCGATAGCCGCTGGTAGTGGTAGACGAGTCGAGCAGCCGCTGGATATAGACTTCGCTCCGCTTCTCGTGCATGAACTTCCAGTAATCCCGGAAACGGGGGTCGCCGATCTCATCGCCGATGGCGGCGGCTGTCTCGGCCAGAATGCGGGCGTCGTCTCGGGTGTTGTAGACCGGCGGGATACCGCCTTTCCAGATTTGCAGGAAAGGATTAGAACAGGAGGCCGTAACCTCGTAGGTCTCAAATTCGGCCCAGGAGTTGGCCGCCAGAGCAAAATCTGCATACTCGACGGTAGCGGTCATTTCGATGTCTACGGTGATGATCAATTCAATGTTGGGATTGACATTTTTGATCATCTCGTAGTGGTGCTTGGCGTTGTTGAGCAGATTCACATTCGTGACGAACTGCACTTTGGTGGGCGTGGGCATGTGGGTCTGCCCGGTAAAGACTTTGCGCCCTTCGGCCGGGGTCTCCACAATCAGCGGTCGCTCCGAGTGATTCCAATAGGCCGGCTCCTCGTCTTTGGTGTAGCCGTGCGCGTGAATATCTTTGCCCGGCGCGTCCGCGTCCAGATTCATCTCGAAGGGGTCTTCGGCCACCCAGCCTTTGAAGCCGGGGCCGGTCTGGGGCGAACCCTGGAAGAGGGCGGCTTTGTAGTTGCCCGCCCAAGTGTAGCAGCCCGCGCCCGGCTTGCCGATATTGCCCGTCAGCATCAGCGGTAGGAACTGGGCCCGGTTGGCCAGGGTGGCGTGAAACCAGTGGTTGATCCCCTCGCCGATGTGCAGGGCCACCGGGCGGATGGCAGCGATGTCCTCGGCCAGCCGCTCGATCAGATGTTTGGGGGCCAGGGTCATCTCGGCCACACTGTCCAGATCGTATTCCTGCAAGTGTTCCCGGTAGAGCGACCAGAGGGTCAGGGCCTCCACCTGGCTGCCGTCGGCCAGAGTCAGCGTGCCGTTCCACTCCAGGGCCGGGTCGATGCCTTTGGCGGCCATCGCGTCGCCCACGTCGTCCCGAGTGATGGCAACCGCTTCGCCCTTCGCCCCATCCCAAACCACATAATCGCCCAGCTTCTCGTACTGTTCCTGCTTCAGCCCCTGCTCCTGGAAGGAGGGGCCATCCGCGTCCAGCCCTAATTGATAGCCGGGGAAGATATCCGCCGCGCTCAAGCGTTTGAGGGTGTCAGTACGCACAATAAAGGGGAAGTCGGTGAAGCGTTTGACAAAATCGGCGTCGTAGCGGTTGTTATCCATCAGCCAGCGGGTGATGCCCAGGAAGAGCGCCGTGTCCGTGGCCGGGCGGATGGGAATCCAGTAATCGGATTTGGTGGCTGGCGGCGAATACTCCGGGGTGATGGTGACAATTTTGGCACCCCGTTCCATCGCCTCGATGAAGAAATGGGATTCGGCCATTTTGTTCTCGACCAGATTCTTGCCGCACTGGATATGCAGCATCGAATTGCGCAGGTCGTTGAAATCCTCGTCCGCGGCTTGCAGGCCATGCACAAAGGGATGGCCCGGTGCCTGGTCGCCGTGCCAGGTGTAGTTGGACCAGGTGCGCCCGCCTTTGGCTTCTTCCGGCCCCACCTCGCGGATGTGGGCATCCAGCAGGGCCAGGCCGTTGGAGAAGCGGTACATCCCGTATTTGCCGATGACGCCCAGCAGACCCATCCCGCCCCGGCATTTGAAGGTACGGGTGCCTGCGCCGCCCAGCGCGGCGATCATCTCCTCCGGGTAGCCCTGCTCCCGCAGCAGATCCCACCCTTCTTCGGTGGAGTAGCGGCTGGCAATCGCCACCATCCCCTTGGCGATGTAGCGGTAAGCCGTCTCCCACTCCACGGCCAGCAGCTCGTCGTCGGCCCGGGCGTCGAATTTGTATTTGGCTTTGTTCTCCGGCGTGAGCAGAGGGAAGCCGTCGTCGGCCCACTGCTGCCAGCCCTTGCGCATCAGCGGCCCTTTCAACCGGTGGGGGCCGTAGACCCGGCGGTGAAAGGTCTGCCCCTTCTTGCAGCCCCGGGGGTGCCAGTGGGCTGTAGCCGAGTTGCCGTAGAGATCGCCGTAGCGCTGCACGTCGTAGTTGGTTTCGCAGCGCATAATGACGCCGTTGCGCACAAAGGCGCGCAGGCGGCAGGCGTGGGTGTCGTTGGGCGAGCAGACAAAAGTGAAGGAGGAGTCGTAGCGGTACTGGTCCCGGTAGACCTTCTCCCAATCCCGCATGGGATAATCGGCCAGGGGGTTGACCACATTCACCGGCTGCAAAAGCTGGAAGCCCAGGGGCGTGGAGGTGGCCGCTACTGTGCCCAGCGCGGCAAAGCCGGAGAGTTTGAGGAAATCACGACGAGAGAGTTCAGCCATGGATTTGCCTCCGTTTGGGCAGAGATGCGATGGTAGCCAGCAGGTCCGCCGGACGCTGGCCGATGGGGTGGTTGGTGATCAGCCGCACCCGATTTTGTTGCAGATCGGTCTGGATCACCGGCAGATCGGAACAGGCATCGAGCAGCAGACGGAAGTCCGTCGACGGCTCCTCAGTAGTGGCGATGAGCACCACATCCACGTTTTCCTGGGCCAGCCGGGGCAGCGCCTCTGCAACCGATGGAACGCTGCAAACCAACTCCACACCCTCGCTCTGGTCAAGCCATTGGGCCAGGGTTTCGGCAAAGAGAGAGTCGCCGATGAGGAAGATGCGGTGGCGGTCAGCATCCATTGGGGCCATCTTTACAGCCAGACAGGGCTTCTGTTGTGGCATTGGTAAATAGGAGCCGTGGCCTGATTGTAGCCAGTTGGCGCGGGGATCGCCATCCGTCGCGGAGAGCACAAAGAGGGATTGTGAGAGGGGTTTATGGGGAAGAAAGAATTAGTTCTTTGTAGGACGGACTACCAGTCCGTCCTGCGAAAGTGGGCCGAATCGTTGCGGACGGACTGCCAGTCCGTCCTACGAGTTATCCTGGCCGCGGGCGATGCGGACGGCGTGGTGGCGGTTGACCGCGTGGAGTTTGGCGAGGATGTTGCGCACGTGGCTTTTGGCCGTGTGCAGGCTGATGGAGAGCTGCCGGGCGATCTCCTGGTCCGTGGACTCCTGGGCAATCAACGCCAGGACCTCCCGCTCCCGTTCGGTCAGATTCGTAGACCCGCTGCTCCCCGCCGGTCCGTGACCGGCGGCAGAACGCGCCAGCCGGGCGAATTCGTCCAACAGGCGGGCGGCCAGTTTGGGGGGCAGCAGGGCCTCGCCGGCCAGGGCAGCTCGCACCGTGCGCAAAAAGTCGGCCGCGCTGGTGTTCTTGAGCAGATAGCCGTTGGCCCCGGCCCGGATGGCCTCGAACAGCTTGGCGTCCTCGTCGTGGACCGTCAGCACCAGAATGCGCAGCCCAGCCCCGTCCTGGTTCTGGCGAATAAGACGAATGGCTTCCAGGCCATCACAGACCGGCATGGAAAGATCAATCACCAGCAGGTCCGGGCGCAACTGGCGAGTCAGAGCCGCGGCCTCGAAGCCGTCGCCGGCCTGGCCTGCCACTTCCATATCCGGCTGGCTGTTGATCAGACCGGCCAGCCCCTCCCGAAAGAGTTCGTGGTCATCGGCGAGAAGAATGCGTGAACGAGTCATAGGCGAATCTCTCCACTTCGATTCCGGGAATCGGCCAACCGTTCTCTCGAATGCCCTACAACATCTGGCCGATTCCCGGAATCAGATTCGTCAAGCGGAAACCTCGCCTCGACGGTCGTCCCTTGCCCAGGCGTAGACGCCACTTCCAGCACACCTCCGCTGCGCGCGGCCCGCTGTTGCATAATGCGCAACCCCAGATGCTGGTTGCTGTCCACCGCGGCCGGGTCGAAGCCCTGGCCGTTGTCCTGCACAGTCAGAGCCACCTGCGCCCCCTGCCAGGCCACACAGATCCGCACCCGCTCGGCTTGGGCATGGCGACGAATGTTGGCCAGGCTTTCGCGCACAATGTGCAGCGCCTGCTGGCGGGTCAGCGGCGCAAGCGCGGCCAGGGCCTGCTCATCCAGAGAGAGTTCCACCTGGGCATTCACTTCCCGGCGCAATTCCTCCACACAGGCGCGCAACTGCTCCTGATCCTTCTCCTCATCCCCAAGCGGCCCACTCAAACCGGTGAGGGCCTGGCGCACCTGGGCATAGGCCCTGCCCACCGCCGCCTGCATCTGGGCCAATTCAGCAGCCGCCTGCTCCCAAGCCGCGCCGGCCTGCAACTCGCGCACCCGGTCGATCTTCAGATTGAGGAAACCGAGGGTCTGGGCCAGATTGTCGTGGAGTTCCCCGGCCATCCGTTCTCGTTCGGCGTGGAGCGCAGCCTGGCGGGCCTGCTGACGCCCCCTCTCCGCCATCCGGGCATTGACAATCGCCATAGCCGCGGCGTTGGCCAGCAGGGTAAGGCTCTGGCCGTCGCCGTGCAGATCCGCAGCGGAGTGGGCCACACAGAGCGCGCCCAGCGTCTCGGTGCCCACCTGCAGGGGCGCGGCCACACAGACGCCAGGCGCGAAATCGAGCAGAAATCGGCAGCCGGAGCAGGTCGTCTCTGTGATGACCGTTGCCCCTTCGCCGATTACCTCTGGGGCCAGCCCCAGGGCAATCGGCTGGCGATAGGGACGATTGTCGTTGGGCAGACCGCTCTGGGCGGCCAGCGCGAGGGTCGTCTGGCCGTCGTCCAGCAGGCAAAGGGCCGCGCCGTCGGCCTGCATCAGTGCCCGCGCCCGCTCCGTCACCGAACGCAAGAGCGCGTCTAACTCTAATTGGCCCACAATCTCCTGGCTAAATTCAAAGGCCGTGCGCAGGGCTTCGGCGCGCTGGGCCGCTTGCCGCGCCGCTTCGTCCTGTCCGTTTCGGCTCTGCTGATCGCGCAGGGAGTGAAAGATAGGCGACATATCTGCCTCCATCGACAATCCGTAGACCGCAATGCTCCGGG
>JACQGT010000438.1 GCA_016199425.1 Chloroflexota bacterium | reverse complement strand
GCCTGTGCCGCCCCAGTCACCCCACGCATGGCAGGTGGTGGACGTGCGGGACGCGGCCCAGGTCCGCGCGGCCTGTGCGGGGATGGATGCGATTGTGAATGTGTCGGTGGTGCGCCACGACCCGGTGGATGCCTTCCGGGTCAACGCCGTCGGCGCGTTCAATGTGATGCAGGCTGCGGTGGCCCACGGCATCGCCCGGGTGGTGCATACGGGGCCGTATATGCTGGGGCAGCGAGGGGGCACCGGCTATGATTGGGATAGCTTTCTGGTGGATGACATTCCGCCCCGGCCCGGCGTCTGGTGGGTCTATCTGC
Organism: Chloroflexota bacterium; assembly: GCA_016199425.1. GTDB lineage: Bacteria > Chloroflexota > Anaerolineae > Caldilineales > Caldilineaceae > JACQGT01. Next base: position 4,489 of record JACQGT010000438.1, on the reverse strand, counting down.
CCAGCAAACTGCTCGGCCAGGAAATCTGCCGGATTTTTGCCGAGCACTACGGGATGAGCGTGCCCACGCTGACCTTTGCCCAGTTCGTCAACCCGGCTGTCTTGCCCAAGCGCATCTCCACCCTGGCCGTCTCGTGGATGGATGCGGCCAACGCCATCCGCTATGCGTTGACTACCGATAAGCTGTCCTTGCCCTACGAGTATATGCACATCGGCGCGGATACGCCGCTGGGTGTCTTTCCCAACGAAAAAGCAAAGCGGCTGCTCAATTGGCAGCCGCGGGACAATTTTCAGGAGGTATATGCGCGGAAAAGTGCGGATTAGCCGATCAAACGGTCATATTCGTCGTGATCTCCTATCCAAACCCAAATAAAGTCGTTGCCGTCTTCAACGGCCAATACGCGATGATTCAGACCGACACGAGCGGACCAGAAATCACCGACCCGCTTGAAATGCAATGACGGATGAGCGGGGTTCTGTTTGAGCAGATCAAAATTCTTGCGCGCCAGATTCTGCACCGCAACGGGAAGGCGATCGAAGCGGCCCCAGAACTGGGGTGTCGTGTGGTGCATTTACAGATCTCTCAACGTGCCTTGGGCTTTGGCGGCCAGTGCTTCTTTCCGCAGAAAATCCAGCTTACCCGCAGCGGTATCCGCGGCAAGTTGTTTGTCCCAACGTTCCCAGTCCTTTTGGGCAAACCAATTACGCAGGCGCGCAAAATCTGTTTCCGGCAATGCTTCGATCTCGGATTGAATCTGTTCAATCTGTAACATTTGTCCCTGTCCCATTCTGGAGGAATTGACACTGACCCTATTTTACCCAACGAATCTTTGAATTCAAAGCTACAGAAAGCCCAATCATCTACACCCCCCAAGGAGACACCCCATGAACTACAGAGAACTACCCATGCGCGTCGCCGTCGGCCAGGTGCGCGAACTGACCGACGAGATCATCCTCTACACAAAACAGATGGGCATTCAGGACCTCCAATTCAACTTCTTTCACGGTTCGCCCCATGTGCCGGGCGACACCCACTGGGAGTATATGGACCTGCTGCGTCTGCGCACCCGTTGCGAGGACGCCGGTCTACGCCTTAACGCCATCGAGAATGTGCCCATCAAATTTTACGACAAAGTGATGTTGGGCAAGCCAGGGCGGGATGAACAGATCGAAAATATGCAGACGACTATACGCAATCTGGGGCGGGCGGGCATCCCCGTCTTCGGCTACCATTTCGTCGTCTGCGGCGTCTGGCGCACATCCACCACCGCGCCGGGGCGGGCGGGCGCACAGGTGACAGCCTTCGACATGGAACTGGCGCAGAACGCCCCCCTCTCCTTCGACCGGGTCTACACTGACGACGAAATGTGGGCCAACTACGCGTATTTTATGAAGGCGATTCTGCCCGTGGCCGAGGAAGCCGGTGTCACGCTGGCACTGCACCCGGACGATCCGCCGGTGCCCTCGCTGGGTGGCGTGGCGCGCATTATACGCAGTTTTGACGCCTTCCAACGGGCGTTGGAGATCGGCGACAGCCCCAACCACGGGCTGGACTTCTGCGTCGGTTCCTGGTCGGAGATGAGTCCGGCGGAGTGTATGCAGGGTCTGCGCTACTTTGGCGAGCGGGGCAAAATTGTCTACGTTCACTTCCGGGATGTGGTGGGGAGTGTGCCGAAGTTCCGCGAGGGCTTCATCGGCGAGGGCAATCTGGATATGTTCGAGGTGATGAAGACGCTGTGGGAGCTCGGCTTCACAGGCTATCTAATCGACGATCACGTGCCGATGATGAGCAATGACGGGGGCTGGAACAGCCGCAGCCGGGCCTTTGCCAACGGCCAGATGACCGCGATGCTGGACATTTTGCAGAAGGGGTACGTGGCGAAGGGGTAACGCGGCGAGAAAATATCTGGACCTGTCAAAGGCGTGAAACGTAGAACGTGAAATCAGAGGGCGATCTCACGTTCTACGTTTCACGCCTCAAATCTCATATTGCTGCGCACACCTGCTCGATCTGCTCAACCGTCAGCGTAGAGTGCATGGGCAGGGAGAGAATTTCCCCCGCGGCCTGCTCGGTGACGGGGAGAGTGACAGGCGACAGGTGGCGGTAGGCCGTCTGGCGATGGATAGGCAACGGATAGTGGATGCCGGTAGCCACGCCCACGGCGCGCAGCTTCTCGCGCAGGCTGTCCCGCTCGGCGGAACGGATGACGTAGAGGTGGTAGACGTGGCGGCAGCCTGGCTGCTCCACCGGTTTGATCACAGAATCGGGCAGCCCGGCCGCGTAGACAGCGGCCAGCGCGCGCCGGTGTGCGTTCCAGCCGTCCAAATGGGCCAGCTTCACCCGCAGGATGGCCGCTTGCATCTCGTCCAACCGGCTGTTCACCCCCTCAATCTCCGAGACGTAGCGATTTTGCGGCGGCCAACCGTACTCTCGCAACAAGCGCACCCGTTCCAGCAGGGCCGGGTCGTTGCTCACCACCGCGCCGCCATCGCCCAGCGCGCCCAGATTTTTGGTGGGATAGAAGGAGAAGCAGGCCAGATCGCCGAAGCTACCCGCCCGCTGCCCCTGCCACTCTGCGCCGTGGGCCTGGGCGCAATCTTCGATCACCCGCAGCCCGGCATCCCGGGCGATGGGGAAAATCCCGTCCAGGTCCGCGGGGTGGCCGTAGAGATGGACGGGCACGACGGCTTTTGTGCGCGGGGTAATGGCTGCGGCCAGTTGCGCCGGGTCCAGAGTGTAGGTTGTCGGGTCGATGTCCACAAAGACGGGTGTCGCACCGCTGAGGACGATGGCCGCGGCGGTGGCGACGGCGGTGTGGGCGACGGTAATCACCTCGTCGCCCGCGCCCACGCCGCAGGCGCGCAGGGCGATGTGCAGGGCGTCGGTGCCGTTGCCCACACCCACGGCCTGGAAAACCCCACACCAGGCGGCAAACTCCGCTTCAAAGGCCGCCACTTCCTGGCCCAAAATATACCAGCCGCTCTCCAACACCCGCTGCAGCGCGCCGTCGATCTCCGCCTTCACCGCCACATACTCGGCCCGCAAATCCACCACAGGAATCATCTTCGCTCGCTCCCAAGCTGCAACCATCTCTTCAAATCCATTTCATCCGTGTAAATCCGTGTTCTTCTTTTCGCGTATTCTCTCGAAATGGTCCAGATAGCGTTGGGCCAGAACGGGCCAGCCCAGGTCGGTTTCTACACGCAGACGGCCAAGAAACCCCATCTGCTTGCGCAAAGTCGGCTCGTCGGCCAGGGTGGCGATGGCCTGCGCCAGCGCAGACGGATCGCCTTCGGGTACGAGAAAGCCGGTTTCGCCGTCCACAATCGCCAGATCATTGCCCGCCGTGGTCGATCCCACCACCGGCTTGGCGCAGCTCATCGCATCGGGCACGCAGACGTTCAGCCCGTCCGCTGGCGCTGTGACAGACGGCATCACCAACAGGTCACAGGCGTTGTAATAGACGCCGATCTCATCGAAGGGGACATTGCCCACCCAGCGCACCCGGGTAGCGATGCCCAGAGACGCGGCCAGCCACTGCCATGCGCTCCATTCATCGCCGGTCCCCACCAGCACAGCGACAACCGGACGCTCGCTCAGTTCTGCTTCCGCCAGGGCGCGCAAAAGAACATTAAAACCCTTCTTCGCCACCATTCGCCCCACAGCCAGGAGCATCACATCCGACGGCGCAATGCCCAATTCGGCGCGCAATGCGGCGACGCCCGTCGCGTCCGGGCGCAGGCGGTTCGGGTCCACGCCGTAGACAATCATCTCAAATTTGGCCGTATCCGCGCCCAGAGGCAGCACAGCATCCCGCAGCGCGCCGCTGTTGGCGGTGATCAGCGATGCTTGTTCAAAGGTAAAACGGGCCATGCGCCGGAAGAGCGGGTTGCTGTTGGCGACCTGGGCATCCGAGCCGGGGATAGAGACGACCAGGGGAATCCTCAACTGACGGCTGACCACCGCGCCGATGAAACCGTTGGGCAGCGCCCAATGCGCGTGGATCACGTCCGGGCGTACTTTCTGGCAATGGCGGCGCAAGGCGAGAATAGCCGCGGCAAAGAAAGTGGGGCTGAGCAGATAGCCGCTGAGACGCAGACTCAAATCCGACTGCATACTGCGCCCGTAGCCCACCAGATGCCAGTGATCAGGCCAGATGTAGCGGAAGAGGTGGAGGTCGATGCTGCCTGTGTCGCTGGTCTCGCGCAGGGGACGGTTGTAGGCCGTGTCGAAGGGGGCCAGGACATCCACCTGCTGCCCGCGTTCCATCCACTCCCGGCACAGGGCCTGGATGAAGGATCCGCTGAAGTCGCCAGCGAAACGGGGATAGTTGTGGGTCAGAACGGTGATGCGCATAGGGTTGGCGGATGGGGTAGCAGCGACACGGATTCTCAGGCGTACGCCTGCTGGCACACAGTATCAGTAAACCGCAATGCTCCGTGCGTGGTCCGTGACCGGCGGGGAGCATCTGTTGCGGTCTACTGAGTAT
>JACQGT010000445.1 GCA_016199425.1 Chloroflexota bacterium | reverse complement strand
GGAAAGAGGATTTCACCGCGGAGCGTCTAGTCAGGCCGATGGCCTGATTTTCCCCTAAAGGTAACTTGTGCAAGGATGGCAGAATTCGCTGACTATACGCAAGTTACTTAGTAGGCGCGGAGTTCGTGGAGGAAGCGCGGAGGGGTAAGGATTTCACCGCGGAGGCACGGAGTTCGTGGAAGAACCGCGGAGATTTTCTCCTGAATCTCTCCGCGCTTCCTCCGCGCTCCCCGCGGCTCCGCGGTGAAATTCTCCTTTTTTCACTGGACTCATTTTTTGCTTGAGGAGGTTTTCTATGCTGCTACTGCACGACCCAGCGGATTCCCGCAGCAGATACAGCCGTTATCTGGGCGAAATTCTGCGTATGGAGGGCTTCGCCGACTGGGCCGAGGCCGACATCTCCGCGCTGGACGCCGCGCTCTTGCGCCGTCACGATCTGGCGATCTTGCCGCGCACAGCCCTCAGCCAGGCCCAAATGGATCTGCTGCTCGACTTTGTGCGCCAGGGCGGACGGTTGCTTGCCCTGCTGCCCGACAGCCATCTGGCGGCGCGGCTGGGTCTGCGCCCTCTCTTCCGCGGGCTGGACGGCGGCTATTTGCGGCTCGACGGGAAACACCCAACGGTGGCCGGGTTATCCTCGGAGGCGCTCCAGATCATCGGGCCGTCGATCAACTGGGCCATTGACCCGGACTCCAAAGTCGAGACGCTGGCCCACATCCACGCCGCTCTCCCCGCTGAAGACGCAAGCCCCGTGCCCGGCGTCGTCTGGTCGCCCATCGGCAGCGGGCACGCGGTGGCCTTTGCCTACGATCTGCCCCACACGGTGGCCCGCCTGCGTCAGGGCAACCCGGAGCACGTGGATCTCTGCTTTGCCGGGCTGGACGGCATCTACCGCCCCAGCGAATTGTTTGTGGGCCAACTGCCCGTGGCCCAGATGTACATCCCCCAAGCCGACATTCACACGGCGCTGCTGGCCCGGGCTATCGAGAAATTGGCCCCCCGCCCCCGCATCTGGTATTATCCCCACGCCCAGCAGCAGAGCGCTCTGATTATGACCAGTGACGACGACTGGTCTACGCTGGAGCAGTTTGAGACGCTGTTGGCCGGTCTGCGCCAGCGCCAGGCCCACTGCACCTTTTATGTGGTGCCCAAAACCCGGCTGGACAGGGGGCTGATGGAGCGTTGGGAGGCGGACGGCCACATCTTCAGCGTGCATCCGGCCCTGGAAGCGGATACGGTCAGCGGTGTCAAGATGGGCGAACCACAAAGCCGTCTGGTTGTGCCGATGCTGGCGGCGAATGTGGAACGCCACCAGCGCCAGTTTGGGCGGACGCCGCGCACCATCCGCCAACACGCGGTGCGCTGGCTGGGCTATGTGGATGCGGCCCGCGCCCTGGCTGATTTGGGTGTGAGGATGGACTTGAATTACATTGCGGTCTCGCCCTATCTGGGTCATTTGTGCGGCTCCGGGCGGCCCCTGCGTTTTGTGGACACCGACGGCGCGGTGATCGACTGCTTCCAGCAGCCCACCCACTGGACCGAGGAGTGTCTGATCCACCCAGAGTTTGTCTTCAGCTTCAAGTGGACAGTCGCCAGGGCGTTGGCCGAAACCGGCGCGCTGATTCGCCAGGCCGCTCGCGTCTATTACACGCCCATCGCGCTCAACTCCCATCCGGTCAGCTTTGCCACCTATTCCAGCCCGCTGATCGAGGGCAACTGGGATGCGGCCCTGGCCGAGCAGATGCCCATCCTCTCTGCGGACGAGTGGCTGGCGTGGACCGAGGCCCGGGACGGGGCCCGGCTGAACGCCCGGCCCGCTGGCTGGGAATTGCGCACCCCGGCGGCTGTGGAGGCCATCACCCTCCTGCTGCCCGCCGGGTTTGCCGTCAGCGCCGACGACGGCACTGTCGGCAGGCAAACCCGCTGGGGGCGTGAATACACGACCGTCACCTTTCACGATCTGGTCAGCGGCGACCAGCGCCGGATCAGCTATATCTGACAAGGTGACAGGGTGAGGGGGTGACAAGGTGAAAAGCAGAACGCAGAAACCGCAGAAAGCGCAGATTTACGCAGATTGAATCCGTGTGAATCCGTCCCATCCGTGTCAATCCGTGTTCTTTTTTTCAGAACAGCAGGACATCGCCCAGGCATGAAAATTACCCAAATCGAGACGATCCCGGTGCAGGTCCCCATCCATCCCCAGCGGGCGATTCACGGCGGTCGCGGCAGCCACACCGTCTCGCCCTTTCTGCTGGTCAAAATCCACACGGACGAAGGCGTGACCGGTCTGGGCGAGGTCTCCTGCACGCCCGTCTGGAGCGGCGAAGATCAGGTCACAGCGGCCCATTTTATCCGGGACTATCTGGCCCCGCTTCTCGTCGGCCAGGACCCGCTTCAGATCGAGCGGCTGGTCAGAGGCGTCCAGCGGCGCATCGCCAACAATTCTTTTACCAAAGCGGCCCTGGAGATGGCGCTGTGGGACATTTTGGGCAAAGTGGCCGGGCTGCCCCTCTACCAGCTTCTGGGCGGCCCCGTGCGCGAGGTGGTGCATACCAAATTTTCGGTCTCCGGGCTGGCCCCACAGAAGGCGGCGGAGATTGCCCTCTGGGCGGTGGAGCAGGGTTTCCAGACGATGAAAGTGAAGGTGGGTCTCGACCCGGAGGAGGATGTGGCCCGGGTGGCGGCTGTGCGCCAGGCTGTCGGCCCCCAGGTGCGTCTGGGTGTGGACGCCAACGGCGGCTGGTCGCCCCGGCTGGCGATCCAGACCATCCAGCGCCTCTACGAATACGACATCTACTTTGTCGAGCAGCCGGTCTCGGATCAGGACGTGGCCTGGATGGCCGATGTGCGCCGCCAGACCCGGCTGCCCGTGATGGCCGATGAGAGCGTCTACACGCCCCAGGATGCCCTGGCGGTTGTGCGCGCCCAGGCGGCCGATGTGCTCTCTCTCTACGTGGGCAAGGGAGGAATCGGCCCGGCCCGGCAGATTGCGGTTGTGGCCGAGGCGGCCGGGCTGGTCTGTACGGTGGGCAGCAATCTGGAACTGGGCATTGGCAACGCGGCGATGATCCACCTGGCCCTGGCGACCCCGGCCATTGACGCCGAAACGTTTCCCTGCGACATCCTCAGCCCCTTCTTTTACGCGACGGATCTGCTGGAAGAGGCGCTGCCCATCCGCGCCGGGGAGGCCCGCCCCCCCTCGGGTCCCGGGCTGGGCGTCCGCCTGGACGAGGAGAAAGTTGCCTACTATCGGGTTGACCGCTGAGAGATGAGGACGCAGGTTTTCATGATTTGTATTGATCTGTGCTAATGGGGAATCTCACAACGGAGACGCGGAGTTCGCGGAGGAAACGCGGAGGAATTGAGGAGAAAATCTCTGCGTTTCCCTCCGCGCTCCCCGTGCCTCCGCTGTGTGATCTTTGATCCGTGTGAATCCGTACAATCCGTACAATCCGTGTCCTTATTTTTACGTTAGGAGAGAGACGAATGATTATCGACGTTCACACCCACACGCCCCAGTTCAAAGAGGCCGTGCCGGCCAGCGCGCTGGTGATGAATGACCGCTGGCGACCGGACCGGGCCGTGGCCGCCACCTTTTCCTGGGGGGATTATCTCGCCGCCCAGAAACCGGCCGATAAGTCGATTGTCTTTGGCATTGCCTGGCATCCCGGCCAGATGACCGACAATCTCAGTGGGCAGGGGCCGGGGGACACGAGCTGGTACACGGGCAATGTCAACGACGCCACCGCCGCTTTTGTGGCTGCCCACCCCGACCGGCTGATCGG
>JACQGT010000444.1 GCA_016199425.1 Chloroflexota bacterium | reverse complement strand
GCTTTCCCAGCGGCTGGAACATCCCAACCCGGCCACCTTCATCGGTTCTGGTAAGGTGGAGGAGTTGGTACTGCTGGTGGCGGAGACCGGCGTGAACGTCGTCATCTTCGACGAGGAGCTTTCCCCCCGCCAGCAGCGACAACTGGAAAAGGCGCTGGGCGAGCAGATCAAAGTCCTGGACCGCACCGCGCTGATTCTGGACATCTTCGCCCGCCACGCCAAGACGCGCGAGGGCGCGGTGCAGGTGGAGTTGGCCCAATACGAATACCGGCTGCCCCGGCTGACTCGGGCCTGGACCCATCTGGCCCGTCAGGCCGGTGGACGGGCTGGGGGCGCCAGCGGCGGTGTGGGTGTGCGCGGCCCAGGCGAAACCCAGTTGGAAGTGGATCGCCGGGAGATCGGACGGCGCATTGCCCATCTCAAGCACCAGTTGGAAGAGATCCGTAGCCACCGGGAGCGCTACCGGGAGAAACGCCGCCAGTCGGCCACACCGGTGGTGGCGGTGGTGGGCTACACCAACGCCGGCAAGAGCACCTTTCTCAACGCCATCAGCGATGCGGGCGTAACGGTCCAGGACCAGTTGTTCGCCACACTGGACCCCACCACCCGGCGTGTGGAGCTGCCCAACGGCCACGTGGCCCTCTTCACTGATACAGTCGGCTTTATCCAAAAGTTGCCCACGGCGTTGGTCGCCTCCTTCCGCGCCACGCTGGAAGAGATCAACGAAGCGGACCTGCTGGTGCATGTGGTGGACATCTCCCATCCCAACGCAGATGAGCAGGTGGCCGCGGTAGAAGAGGTGCTGGAAGAGTTGGGGGCGGGGGACAAGCCGGTCATCACAGCGCTGAACAAAGCCGATCTGCTGGATCGGGAGGACCCGGATGCGCAGGAACGGCTGGCCCAGGCGCTGCACGCCTACCCCAACGCGGTGCTCATGAGCGCGCTGCGGGGGGAAGGTGTGGCCGAACTGTTGGAAACGGTGGCAAACCGGCTGCGCCAGTCGATGGTTCCCGTGCGCCTGCTCATCCCCTACGCTAACGGGGAGCTGGTCTCCCGCTTCCACGAATACGGCCACGTGGACACGCAGGAATATACGGAGGACGGCACGCGGATGCTGGGTCGTCTTCCCGTGGAATTGGCCGGGCAGTATCGCCGCTACTTCGAGTAGAGAAGAAGTGAGCAGTAATCAGTTTTACGTCCGCTCTCCACTGTTCACTGATTACTGCCTCTCCCTCTATCGTCACTTCAACACTTCGATTCTCCCTCCACGCCAAGCGAAGGAGCTTGCAGATGAGCAACAACACCCTCACCATTACGGACAATCGCACGGGCGAAACCTACGAAGTCCCCATCAATGATGAGACGATCAACGCCATTGACCTGCGCAAAATCAGAGTGCAGCAGGACGACTTTGGCCTGATGACCTACGATCCGGGTTATACGAACACAACTTCGTGCAAGAGCCGGATTACCTACATCGACGGGGACAAAGGCATCCTGGAATACCGGGGCTATCCCATCGAGCAATTGGCCGAACAGAGCAGCTTTTTGGAGGTAGCCTATCTGCTCATTTACGGCGAGTTGCCCACGGCTGATCAATTGGCCCATTGGGAAAATCGCATTATGCGCCACACGTACATCCACGAGAATCTGACGGACCTGCTCAAGACCTTCCGCTACGACGCGCATCCTATGGGGATTCTGGTCAGCGCCATTGCGGCCATGTCCACCCTGCACCCGGAGGCCAAGCAGGTCCACGACCCGGAAGTGCGGCTGAAGCAGATCTACCGCATTCTGGGCAAGCTGCCCACTGTGGCCGCCTTTGCCTATCGCCACCGGATTGGCCGCCCCTACAACTACCCGGACAGCACACTGGGCTATGCGGGCAACTTTCTCTATATGCTCGACTTTATGGGGCAGAGCAATTACGCAGTGAATCCGGTGTTGGCCCACGCGTTGGATGTCCTCTTTATTCTCCACGCCGATCACGAACAGAACTGCTCCACGTCGGCCATGCGCGGCATCGCTTCCAGCGAGGCCGACCCCTACAGTTCTATGGCCGGTGCGGCCGCGGCGCTCTACGGTCCCCTGCACGGCGGGGCCAACGAAGCTGTGCTGCGGATGCTGCGGGAGATCGGCTCTGTCGCCAATATTCCCGGCTTTATCGAGCGGGTGAAGAAGCGAGAAGTGCGTCTGATGGGTTTCGGTCATCGGGTCTACAAGAACTACGACCCCCGGGCCCGCATCATCAAAAAGATCGCCTACGAAGTCTTTGCGGTGACCCAAAAGAATCCCCTCCTCGACATTGCCATCGAGTTGGAGCGCATCGCGTTGGAAGACGATTACTTCGTCTCCCGCAAGCTCTACCCGAATGTGGATTTCTACAGCGGCATCATCTACCAGGCTATGGGCTTCCCGGTGGATATGTTCCCAGTGCTTTTTGCTCTGGGCCGTGCCCCTGGCTGGCTGGCCCAATGGGTCGAGATGGTGGACGACCCGGATCAGAAGATTTCCCGTCCCCGCCAAATCTATCTGGGCGAGCGGGGCCGGGAGTATGTGCCGCTCGATCAGCGCTGACGCAGTCGTAGGTTGGGTTCTCCTGGCCAGAGATCGCTGTCTACGCCCCAACGAGCGCCGGGAGAACCCAACAGCGCCAGTTTCCGCTAGTGGTAATGAGGTTATCGGCCTTACCAGACGCTCTGCGGGAGTTTTTTTGTAGGTACGCCACCCCAGGACCCAAAGTAATCCGGTTGGTGCGTTGTGTAGGAGGGAAAGCTATGGCAGTTACCGTGCAGGTCAGACCAAAGAAAACCAGAGAAATCTACTATCCTGAATCGGATGGCAAGCCTATGGCCGAGACAGATTTGCACCGGGAGTTGATGTATCACGTGATCCACACCTTGCAAGCCCATCTGGTCAACGCAGTGGCCTACGTCAGCGGCAACCTGCTCGTCTATTACGAAGAGGGCAACCCGCGGCGCTCGGTTGCGCCGGATGCGTTTGTCGTTTTCGGCGTGGAACAACGGCGCAGACGCACTTACAAAATTTGGGAAGAGGGGAAAGGGCCGGACCTGGCGGTCGAGGTGACTTCGCGTAGTACCCGTCGCGAGGATATGGTGGACAAGATGGCGCTCTACGCCCGGCTGGGCGTCCAGGAATACTTCCTCTACGACCCCACAGCGGATTATTTGCGTCCTCCCCTGGCTGGCTACCGATTGACCGAGGAAGCTGTCTATCAACCCATTGAGGCGGAGCCGCCGGGTCAACAACGGGGCAACGGACACGTGGCTGCTCCGGCGCTGATCAGCCGATTGCTGGGTTTGCGCCTGGCGTTGGATAGAGACGGCATTTTGCAATTCTACCGGCTGGACACGGGGGAGCGGGTTCTCTCTCAATTCGAGGCCGAGGCAGAACAGCGCCGCCAGCAAGCGGTAGATGCGCAGCGTTATGCCGAGGAAGAAGGTCGCCGGGCTGATGCGGAACAGCAGAAAGCCCAAGACGAACGCCGCCGGGCTGATGCGGAACAGCAGAAAGCCCAAGACGAACGCCGCCGGGCTGATCAGATGGAAGCCGAAAACGCTCGGCTGCGGGCTGAGTTAGAACGATTGCAGGACAAACGAACATAATTTATCCCACCAGCGAAGATGGAGAGACGAACAATGGCGAAGCCGAAGGTATTTGTGACACAAATCATCCCCGAAGCGGGGCTGTCGATGGTGCGCGATGTTTGCGACGCGGACATCTGGCCCGGTGAGCTGCCCCCGCCCCGGGACTACGTGTTGGATCGGGTCAGAGGTGTAGACGGGATTCTCTCGCTGCTGACGACAAAAATGGACAGTGTTGTGATGGACGCGGCCGGCGCGGGGCTGAAAGTGATCAGCAACTACGCGGTCGGCTTCGACAACATCGACATTCCCGAAGCCACAAAACGGGGCATTCCGGTTGGCCATACGCCGGGCGTCCTCACCGACACCACCGCGGATTTCGCCTTTACGCTGCTGATGGCTGCGGCGCGCCGGGTGGTAGAAGGCGACAACTACACCCGGGCCGGCAAATGGAAGACGTGGGGTCCCTCTCTGCTGCTGGGGCAGGATGTCTACGGCGCGACGCTGGGGCTGATCGGTTTTGGGCGCATCGGCAAGGGTATGGCAAAACGCGCCACTGGCTTCGACATGAAAATTCTCTACCACGACGACTACGTGCCCGCGGACGATCCCTTCGCCGCCGAGATCGGTGCCCGTGCGGTGGACCTGAACACCCTTCTGCGCGAGTCGGATTTCGTCTCGATCCACACTCCCCTGCTTCCAGAAACCCACCACCTGATCGACGCCGCCGCCCTGGCCAAGATGAAGTCCACGGCCATTCTCATCAATTCGGCGCGTGGGCCTCTGATCGATCCCGCCGCGCTCTACGCCGCGCTCAAAAATGGCGGCATCGCCTACGCCGGGCTGGACGTGACCGAGCCGGAGCCGATCCCCATGGACAGCCCATTGTTGACGCTGGACAACATCATCATTGCGCCCCACATCGCCAGCGCTAGTGTGGTCACACGCAACCAGATGGCGGTGATTGCGGCCAACAACCTCATCGCCGGGCTGACCGGGGAGAGATTGCCCCATTGCGCCAACCCGCAGGTGTACGGGAAATAATTTAATCGCTCCGCGTGGGAACACTCTGCGGTTTCGCTGATGATTACTCGACGGAGTGCTGATCGACGTGAATGACTATCTACTACGCATCCTGACCGACGCCGGTGGTCTGCGCGGCGTTGTCACCGTGACTAGCGGCCTGACCAGTGAAGTAGCCCGCCGCCACAATGCCTCGCCCCTGGCGACGGCCGCCCTGGGCTATGGCTTGACCGGCGCTGTGCTGCTCGGCGCGCTCCTCAAAGTGCAGCAGCGGATGGTGCTAAAAGTGACCGGCGACGGACCACTGGGCAAAATCGTCGCCGAGTCCGACAGCTATGGACACGCCCGGGCCTACGTGGGAGTGCCTCAACTGTCCTCCTATGGAGCGATTACGCCCGAGTATGTGGCCGAGGCGCTCGGTGGCAGCGGCTGCCTGACGGTTGTGAAGGACATTGGACTGGCAGAGCTTTATCAGAGCACAGTCCCGCTACAGACCGGCTTTCTGGACGCCGACCTGACCTGGTATCTGAATCAGTCGGAACAGACGGCTTCGGTGGTGGAGATCGACGCCCCGGTGGACGCGGCGGGCGCGGTCCTGGCGGTGGGCGGCCTGCTGCTGCAAACCCTGCCCGGTGGAAGCATTGAAACGCTGATTCAGGTCAGCGAACGGCTGGACGATCTGCCCCCCATCGGCAAGCTCCTGGCCGACGGCCAGACGCCCGAAGCGGTTGTGGACGCGCTCTTTGCCCCCATCGGTTACTCCATTGCGGAAAAGCGGGCCGTCGATTTTCGCTGTGGATGCAGCGCAGAACGCACCCTATCCGCCTTGGCCCTGTTGGAACCCAGCGAACTGGACGAACTCATCGCGTCCGGTTCTGCGCAGGTGGATTGCCACTTTTGCGGGGAACACTACACGTTTTCGCGGGCGGAGTTGGAAGGATTACGAAAAGAAACGTGAAGCGTGAGATCGCCGATTGATCTCACGCTTCACGCTTCATTCTATCTGGGAAAGCACAACCAACGCCACTACTTACGAAATACGCAGTTCACCCCTCACGCCCCAGCCTTCTCTCCACCTCCACCAGCGCGTCATCCCCCCCCACATTGCCGGGAAAGACGACGTAGGCCAGCCCCGGATGGCGGCTTTCCGCGCCCGTGCGCCAGACCGGAACGCCCGGCAGAATCTGCCCGGCGACCACGGCGCGCACAACCCCCAATCCAGCAGTCGCCACGTCGCTGCTGGTGATGCCCCCCTTTGCCACCAGATAGCGGGGGCGGCTGCGGATGCCCTGCACGATTTCGATCAGCCCATCCGACACCCGGCGGCCAATCGAGAGGCTGCCCGCGTGATCGTCCACCGAGACCAGTTGGCGGCTAGTGAAGACGGCCACTGTCTGTCCCGCGGCCAGGGCTGCGTCTGTGGCGCGGATGGCGTCTGCCAATGTATCGGCGCGCCGTTCGTCCAGGAGCGCGTCCACGTCGATCTCCACAGGCACAATCTGCAGCTGGGCCAGGAGTGCGAAGAGTTGGGTGGTCGTCTTGGGCACATACGAGCCGACGACAAATAAGCCGCCGCTGGTCGCGGGCAGCTCCAAATCGTCCGCCGTGAGCAGAGGACGGGCAGTCAGCCCGGCGCGCACCTGCACAAACGAAGCGGCTGTGCGGTAGAGAAAACGCTTGCCCGCAGCTTCGGCGGCCAGCAGCCCCAGCACAAAGACTTCCATATCCCGGTAACTGGCGCAGTTGACGATGCAGACCTGACCATCCGCCAACCCCAACAGCCGCTCCCGCACCGCGTCTGGCCCGCCCACGCGCAGATCGTCCAACGTCACCGCGGCCACATCCGCCGCCCGCACCTGGCCGCCCGTCTTCTCCTCCACCCAGGCCCGCAGGTCAGAATTCGCATAGCCAAAGGCTTTGTCCACCGCGTAGGGGGTCTGGGCGGCGGGGACGAGTGTGTCGCCCTCGGCCACCCAATGGATGTTGTGGATGGTGTAGCGCCCGCCTTCCAGAAAGAAGGGGATGACCAGTTGGCCGTCGAAGCGCTGGCCTAGCCCCTCGCCCAGGGCGGTCACTTCGCCGGGGTAGTGGCCGCGCAGGGTGGAGTCGCTGCGGCTGACCACCGCCACGTCCCGCCCCGCGCGCGCCGACGCCGCAGCCAGATTCTGCCCGATTGTGCGGCCCAGACTGGCAGCTTCGTGTCCGGGCAGGGCGCGGGAATTGGTCAGAATGTAAAAGCAGGCGGGGCGGGTTGCCAGTTCCGTTGCCAGCACATCCACGCCCCAGCCGGTCAACACTGGCACGTCGTGGACAGTCTGCGTCCCGGTGGGGTCATCGTCCAGCACGACGATTGTGCGCCCGCTGCTCTCTATCTCTCCCCGGATGGTCGTCCGCAGATCGTCGGGCCATGCGGGGGGGAGGGAGGAGAGGGCTGTTGTTTTGGGAATTGGTTGGATTTGCATGGCATCGTTTTCCGAGGGGTGAAGGGATGATGGGATGATGGGATGATGGGATGATGCGCACTCCATCATCCCATCATCCCCACTTTATCGACAAATCAGGATTGGTAAATCCGTCTTTCTCAATACCTCATCCACCGCGCTGCCGAGGACGACTTCGACGACGGGCGCATGGCCGTAGCCGCCCAGGATGAGGTGATCAGCGCTCTGTTCGGCGGCGGTACTCAGCAGCGCGGCAGCAACCGGCCCTTCGGCGCGGATACATTCGGCGGCCACACCCCGGCGACGGGTGTATTCGTAGGCCGTACCCAGAGCTTCGTCGGCGACGCGCCCCGCCCCCATCACCGCCACAACGGTCAGTTTGCCCTTCCAGCGCGCCGCCAGATAGGTGGCGACAAAGAGCGCTTCCTGGGCTTTGGGGCTGCCGTCGTAGGCTACCAGGCCGTGCTGCATAGGTGTGGCGGGTCCGGGCACCAGCAGCAGAGGCCGAGGCGAACGGCGCACGAGCACACCGATGCCGGAGTTGATGCGGGCAAAAGGCCGACGGCGGGGGGGGTGGTTCAGGGGCAGGACGACAATATCCGCCCAGCGCGCCCGCTGCACCAGCGCGTGGCCGATGGGATGGGTCCGCTTCGCCGCCGCCTGCACCCGTAGATCGCCCCGAATCTCCAGCGCCCGGCAGCGCCGCTCAAACTCCGTGCGGATGGCGCGCACCGGCTCCCCTGTGCGCTCTCCCTCGCTGGCGACGATGTGCAGGCCGTGGAGATCGCCCCCATCCCGCCGCACCAGCAGCCCGGCCTGTTCCACTGCGTGCCAGCTCTGCGGGCTGCCGTCCACCGCCACCAGCACATCCTGAAAGAGACGGCGCAGGTGATGGGTGGGCAGCCACTCTCTGCGCCACGCGCCAGGCCGGGGGCCGGGGTCCAGCGCGGCGGGGAGGAGCAGACCGGCCAACCGCGCCCAAAGGCCACCCGCCAGCCGGGTGACAACTTTGTCGCCGCGCCCGCTGAAGCGCTCCACCAGGTCCTGGGCCGCGGCACCTGTGTCCACAGGCCAGCCCATCTCCCGGGAGATGTCGGCCCGGTGCTTGGCAATCCAGGCGTAGAGGTCGGTCTCCGTGCGGCCAGGGAAGCTATGCAGAATGCCCCACTCCTGCACCAGATCGACGACGGGCAGGTATACGTTGTCGTACCAGTCCACCACCGCCTCGTCGTAGGGGATTTTGCCGTTCGCCTCCCGTGAAAGATAGTAGTGATGGACGTCGATCATCTCTAGCAGAGTCGTATAGTGGCCGGGCGCAGTGACCAGCAGTTGGTGGTCCGGGCGCAGGCGGGCCATCTCCGTATACTCCAAAAACTCGGCGTATTCGGCTTTGATGATCACTGCGTCCAGATTGTCGTCCGGTTGCAGGGGGACGCTCGTTTCGATTTCGGTGACGTAGGCGTCGATATCCTCGGCCTGCATCTGCCGGGCTACGGAGACCCGGTGGTTGCCGTCCTGGACAAAGTAGACGTCGCCCAAACGGTAGACGTCGATGGGGGGCAGGGGTTTGTGGTCCAGCGCGGCCCGGCGCACACTGGCCCAGCGGCTGCGGTCGCTGTCCCGTTTAGGCAGAAAGCTGCGGGTAAAGTCCTGGTAGCGGCCCACGCTGCCCACAATCGCGGCCAGGGGAATCGTCTTGCGTACCCGCTGGCGGGGGGTGTTGGCCTTGACATAGGCGCGCACTTCGTCAAAGGCGAGCAGTTGGGCGGATTTGCCCGTCAAGCGCCCCCACATCTGCTCCCAATCGGCGCGCCGGCGCGCGGCGCGGAACTGGCCCAGGGCTGCGTTGGATTGGGGATCGTTCGGCGCATTGGTCACAGAGAATCGTTCCATCTCAAGACGGCGGACCATTGACCGCCGACCACAGGGAATGGCACTTATTGTACGACAACGGACGGCGGGCGTCTATTTTTGCCACCGCCGCCGCCGGGGGCTGAAGTCCCCCGGCTACAGAGCACATTCCATCCACGAAAGCGTTGGCGTTGTGGAAACGCAGGTTATGGTATTGACAGCGGCCCAGCGCACGAAATCCCGGATGGCCTCGGGCGCGACCTGTCCGCCGCTCCAACCGTCGTAGAGGGCGGCCACATCCACCAGCGCCACACTCTCCTATACAACAAACATAAACAAAAAGTCCGCCTGATGGGAGACGGACTCACATACCAGCGGACTTTTATGAGGCTTGCGTTTCCGGGCGACCTACTGTCCTGTCAAACGTCATCTGACGGAAAGAGGGTAGGGGCGCTGCTTGCTGCGCCCG
>JACQGT010000431.1 GCA_016199425.1 Chloroflexota bacterium | reverse complement strand
GCCGGAGATGGACGGGCTGGCTGCGGCGGAGAAGATTCACAGGGATCAGCCGGAGACGCATATCCTGATCCTCACCAGTTTCGACAACGACGCCAAACTCTACGCCGCTTTCAAAGCCGGGGTGACGGGCTATCTGCTCAAAGACACTCCCGGCGATGGACTGGTGGCTGCCATCCGCGGCGCGGCCCGGGGTATTCCCCAACTGCACCCGGAGATCGCCCGCAAGCTGATGGGCCAGATGCCCGCGCCCGCCACACCCCTGGACGATCTGACCGAGCGGGAACGGGAGGTGTTGACGCTGCTGGCCCAGGGCAACAGCAACAAAGAGATCGGCGCAGCGCTTTTCTTGACCGAAGCGACCGTCAAAGGCTATGTCAGCACAATTCTGAGCAAACTGTACGTTTCGGATCGCACCCAGGCCGCGCTCTTGGCTGTGCGCTATGGGCTGGTGGATGTGGATGAGGTTTGATTAGCCAACCCAAAAAACGCACACCGCGGAGTTCGCGGAGGCAACCCGGAGATTTTCTCCTGAATTCCTCCGCGGTTCCTCCGCGCTCCCCGCGCCTCCGCGGTGAAGTTCTCCCTTTTGCAGTGGATCCGACCATTGCCGCCAAAAGTAGGGGATCTTTCTCCGACGAAGGGCGGCTGATTTTCTTCTCCCTCGCTGGTATCCTGGCAGACAGATGGCAGTGGAATCGACCACTCCCCCAAAGATGTCTGAAACAGGAGCCAACCGATGAAACGCAATTTCCCTCGTATCCTTTTGCTCTGCCTCGCCCTCTTTGCTCTGGCCGCCTGCGGCCGGGGACGGGACACCGCCAGCGCGCCCGACGTGGAAGCGACCGTCGCCGCGGCCGTCCAGGCGACCACTGCTGCTCAGGCCCAGATGCAGTCCTCCATTGACGCGGCTGTGCAGGCCACCGCCACCGCGCTGGCCGCCAATGCCGCGCTGACCCCCACGCCCACGCCGATTGTCATCACCACAACCGAGACCGTCACTGAAGTCGTCACCGACACCGTCACCGAGACCGTCACAGAAATCGTCTACGTGCCCCAGGACGTCTATGTGACGATGACCGAGGAGGAGTTGCAAGCGCTCATCGACCAGTCTGTGGAGCAGGCTGTGGCCGCCACCGAAGCCTCTGCCCAATCTGCTTCCACGGCCACCTCCGACGCTGTGGTGACCAGCGAGGAAGTGCAGACGGTGGAGGTCTATGTCCAACTGGCCGAGGAGACCATTGCCTACGCCGAGGAAGTGCTGGCGACCTACGGCCAGCTCTACGCCGACGGCAGCGCCGAGATGGTGGCCGCGCTCAACGGCATCGAGCAGGAGTTGGCAACGCTCAATCAGAGCGCCGCCTCCATCGCCACCAGTCTGGAGGAGATCAGCACAACCCTGGATGCGGGGCTGGCCCTGGCCGAGGAGAGCATCGCCCAGTTGGAGAGCGCGGCTGCCAGTGCACAGGCCACCGTCGATCAGGCGCAGGCCCAGGCAGAGGTCTGGCAGACAGCGTTGCAGGAACAGGCCGACCGCGCCCGCGCCACGCAGAGTGCGCTCCAGGAGCAGCCGACCGACCTCACCGCCCTCATCCAGAATATCCAACCCCAACAGATGGCGGGTGACTTGCCCGCTGCGTTGCAGATGACCCGTTCCTTTGCAGAGGTGGCCCAGCGTTCTCTGGCCGATGGCCGCATCGATCAGAACGAAATTCTTGCCATCGCCCAGGCCGGCGCAGACGCCTCTGCCGGGCTGAAAAATTTCGGCGGGCCGCAGGTGCAGGGGATGGCCGGGACCATCGACGGCATCACCAGCGCCCTGGCCCGCAACGATCTGCCCGCGGCCCGCCAGGGGCTGGACGGTCTCAACGCCCAGATGCCCGCAGTGGGCACCAACCCCGCCCCCGCAGGCCGGCCCGGCAACGTCCAGCCGCCTGCCGGTGGACGAAGACCGTAGGGAGTGCGGAATGCGGAGTGCGGAACGTACCTGCAACTTGCCACTTGCCACCTGCAACTCTCTGGAGGCCCCGATGATTCACACACTCCCCCGCCGCCCGTCTGTTCCAAACCGGCCACCCGGTCCCGGATTTAGCATCCCCGGCCAGCGCCTGCTCGCTTTTCGCCGGGACCCCACAGGGCTGTTGACGGGGCTGGCCCAGACCTATGGCGATATTGTCCAGTTCCGTTTCGCCGGGCAGACTGCCTTTCTGCTCAACCACCCGGATTTCATTCAACAGGTGCTTGTGACCGAGCACAGCAACTTCACCAAAGGCCGGGCGCTACACCGGATGCGCCTGGTGTTAGGCCACGGGCTGTTGACCAGCGAAGGCAGCGATCATCAGCAGGCCCGCCGGTTGGTCCAGCCCGTCTTTCATCACGAACGGATTGCCGACTACGCGGCGACGATGGCCGCGGAAGCGGAGCGGACGGGGGCGACCTGGCGAAACGGGGCGACCTTCGACGTAGCAAAGGCGATGAACCACCTGACCCTACGCATTGTCGGGCGCACTCTCTTTGGCGCTGATCTGGCGGGCCAGGAAGAACGGATCGCCGCGGTACTGGACGATCTCTTTGTACTCTCCGACCCGGTGCATCTGCTATTGGCCCCTCTGTTGGCCTGGCTGCCCACGGCAACCGCCCGCCGTTTCCACGAGTCGAAAGAGTTTTTCGACAGGCTCATTTACGGCCTGATCGACGAACGGCGACAAAGCGGCCCCGGCCAGGGCGATCTGCTGGATATGCTGCTGGCGAGTGTGGACGAGGAGACAGGGCGACCGCCCGACGACCAGTTCATCCGTGACCAGGCGTTGACCCTGCTGCTGGCCGGCCACGAAACGACGGCCAACGCCCTGACCTGGTGCTGGCATCTGCTGGCCGCCCACCCGCAGAGCGAAGCCCGCCTCCACGAAGAGGTGGGCCGGGTTCTGCCCGCAGGCAAGCTGCCGGGGATGGCCGATTTGGGCGATCTGCCCTACACCCGCAGCGTACTCTCCGAGTCCCTGCGTCTCTATCCGCCTGCCTGGGTGATTGGCCGCTCCGCCATCGACGATTGCGTCATCGGCGGCTATCCCGTCCCCGCCGGTTCGATGATCATCCTCAGCCAGTGGGTCACCCACCGCGACCCGCGCTATTTTGCCCACGCTGACTCGTTTCTGCCCGATCGCTGGCTGAGCGATGGACGTAGCGAGCGGCCCAAATTTGCCTACTTCCCCTTCGGCGGCGGGCCCCGGGTCTGTATCGGCGCTCAATTCGCCTGGACGGAAGGGGTGCTGCTGCTGGCGACGTTGGCCCGACGCTGGCAGTTGCTATGCCCCGCCGACAGCCGCCCCGTTCGCATGGACCCACGGGTGACATTGCGCCCGCAGGGGGGGTTGTGGATGGAGGTGAAGGAGAGGATTGGGCGGCTGGGGCATTAGCCGAAGCTGCCCATCTGTTGTATTGCGTGCCAGGAAGACTGAACTTCCATAGGCTCACCGGGACAACCTCAGCGGTTGGAAAATGGATGGGTATTGGATATTTCGTGGGGACGTCCAATCTGCGTCCTCACGAAATATCCAATACCCAATATCTATTACCCAATAGGATAGACCAGCGGGAATGCGTCTCCCCGCAATACGTCTCCATCCGCCACTGTTACGTAGTTTTTCATTGGATGGCGGCCCGCCGCGACGTAGCGGGTTTCGCCAGTCATATAATGCAGAGCGATGGCGCGCCGGGGGCGTCCGCTGGTGTTGCTGTGGGAACCGTGCCAGGTCAGCGCGTGGTGAAAGTGGACTTCGCCCTTCTTCACCGGGCAGCGCACAACCTTCACCGTATGGCCTGCATACTCGGCGGGCAGGGAGTCGTAGACCTCGACTGTGCGCAGGAAGCTCTGGTGATCGCCCCAGGTGTGGGAGCCGGGCACCATCGACATACAGCCGTTGCTCTCGTCGGCGTCGTCCAGAGCCACCCAGGCCGTGACCTCCGTCATAGGCGCAATGATGGGCCAGAGCGGCGCGTCCTGATGCCAATCAGTCTGCCCGCCGATCTCTGGCGGTTTGTACTGAATCTGGTCGTGCCAGATGCGCAGCTCCTGTGCGCCGGTCAGTTGGGCAATGGAGCCGGTGATCTCCGGGCGCATCATCAGCCGTTTGAAGGCCGGGCTGGCCTGCCAGATGTCGACGATCTGCCAGACAGGTTTCTTCTCATCTTTGCTCAGGTTGCGCACCAGCACGGGCTGGAGAATATCGGTGCGCTCCCGCTCGTCGATCACACGCATTACATCGGCGCGCAACTCTTCCACCTCCACATCACTCAACAGCGCGCCGCCGTTGAGAAAGCCGTTCTGCTGGAATTGGTCGATTTGGGATTGGGTGAGCATTGGGTCTTCCTTTGATAAATGATAGACGGATGAACTCTGTATTGCGTATTGCATAGAGTGGCATAGCCACAAAAAGT
>JACQGT010000430.1 GCA_016199425.1 Chloroflexota bacterium | reverse complement strand
TGGCGACTAGCGACTAGCGACTGGGGATTGGCGACTGGAGATTAGAGATTGAGTGGTATACGCAACCCAATCGCTAATCGCTAATCGCTAATCTCCAGTCGCAGGTGTAGTATTTGTGCAAATTGTGCGCGTAGAAACGGTAGCCCAGATTGCCGGCCAGGGCCAGGGGCAGAAGGATGCGGGAGCCGAGCAGCCGTTTGGCGATGGATGCGTAGCTGTAGGTCTTCTTCCAGGCCCACTCTGTGCCGCGCAGGAGGGCGTCGGGCGTCAACTGCTGGGGCTGGTAGACCACGTGCTGGCCGTCGTAGAGTGACCAATCGTCGCTGAGGATGCGCCCCTCTTCCTTCAGCCTGCGAAAGAGGGGTGTGCCGGGGAAGGGAGTCAGGACAGCGTAGCGGGGCAGATCGATACAGGCGTCGATGGCAAACTCGGCGGTCTCGGCAAAGACGCTCTCGTCGTGGCTGTCGAAGCCGAAGACAAATGTACCTTGAATGCCGATGCCCCGTTCGTGCAAACGGCGCACCACCTCCCGATAGTCGGTGTGCAGATTGAAGCCCTTGCGGGTTTCCTGCAAGGCATTGGCGTTGAGCGTCTCGAAGCCGATGAGCAGCCCTTTGCAGCCGCTACGCGCGCACAGGTCCAGCAGTTCCTCATCCCAGACAATGCCCACCGTCGCCAGCCCACCCCACTGAATTTTGAGCGGAATCAGCGCGGTAAATAACTCTTTGGCGTAGGCCACATCGGCGATGAGATTCAAGTCCAGAAAGAGCAGCCGTTTGGCTCCCATCTGGCGGATGTCCGCCACCACATCGGCCACAGGATGTTGGAAGGGTTTGCGCCCCCAGGCGCTGGGCACAACGCAGAACTCGCAGGAATGCACACAGGCCCTCGTCGCTTCGATAGTGTGGCCGATGGCGAAGTGACGGCTGCCCAACATCTCCCGGCAGGGGAAAGGGCGGTCGGCCAGGCTCAGCCCCGGCTGCTGGTCGTAGCGCGGCTGCATGCGCCCGGCCATAAAGTCGCGCAGAAGTTGTGGCCAGCTATCCTCGGCATAGCCCACGACGACAGAATCGGCGTGCCGGGCGGCCTCTTCCGGCAGCAGAGTGGGGTGAACGCCACCCAATACCACAGGAATACCCCGGCTGCAAAAGTGGGCGGCCAATTCGTAGGAGCGGGGGGCAGTACCGGTGATGGCGCTGATCCCCACCAGATCGGCCTCGGCGTCCAGATCCGTCTCGGCGATACCCTCGTCCACCAGATCTACTGTAGCATTCAATTCCTTCGGGACCAGCGCGGCCAGGGTTGTCAGCGTCAAAGGCGGGTAGCGCAGAGCCTTCTTCCACGTGCCGCCCCGGTGGCGATAGAGCGGCCCCCGGGGCGAGATGAGCAGAATGCGCGGGCCAGCAGACGCAGGGCGATGGGAGATGGGTGAATGGGCGTTGTGTGCTATCATAGCGGGTGTGAGGTTGGGTAGGGGCGGCGCGATAGGATTGATCCTACCAGCAGAGAACGGTGGATGTCAACCAGGACGCGCCACGTAGGACGGAATGGTATTCCGTCCCGCGCTGGGCGGATTACCAATCCGCCCTACAGTGACAAACCAGGGAGAACGACAAAATGACCGTAAAAATTCTGCTGCTGCTGGGCGGTGTCCACCACGACTTCGCCGGTTTCGCCGCCGCCTTCCAGGAGATAGTGGGGGATGGCAGCCATGCAATTACGACCACCTACGACGGGGATGCGCTGCTGCGCCTGCACGAAGAAGATGTGGATGTGGTGGCGCTCTACACCTGTCTGGGCGGGGCGAAGAAAGATAACGTAGTGGCGGAGGACCTGACGGCTGCCCAGACAGCCGCGCTGGTCGATTGGGTACGGGCCGGAGGCAGTCTGCTGGCCCTGCACGCGGCGACAGTGCTCCGGGAAGAGAACCAGGCCATGCGCACTCTGATCGGCGGTCGCTTCCTCTCCCATCCGCCCCAGTTCGACTTTGCCGTCAGTCCACTCGCCCGCAAGCATCCGCTCACCGACGGGGTAGGTTCGTTCACCGTCCACGACGAATTCTACATGCAGGAGTTCAACCCGGAGGTCGCCATCCACATGACCGCCGAAGATCGGGGGATCGTCTACCCGATGGTGTGGACGAAGGATGAAGGCCACGGCCAGGTGGTCTACATTGCGCCGGGCCACACAGCGACCACCTGGACAACCGAAAGCTACCGGCAACTGCTGCGCCAGAGTGTGCGCTGGCTGGCAGGACCGGTGGACTGATCCCATTTCCCCCTTCACCCCAAAAGGAAGAATTATGCCTGCCCCAAACCCATTCCTTGCCCTGGACCGCCAGATTATCGGCGACATCCATACCAGCAACGAAGTGATGGACAATTTGACTGTTCTCTGCGACGAGTTCGGCTCCCGCTTCCCAGGCACCCCAGGCGAACGTCGGGCCGTTGAATTTATGCAAGAAAAGATGCGGGCCTATGGCCTGCACGATGTCCACGCCGAGCCGTTTGCCTACGGCGGCTGGAGCCGGGGCCAGGCGACGCTGGAGATTTTGCAACCGGTGCAGAAGACTCTGCCCTGCATCAGCCTGCCCTATGCGCCCGCGGCCACCGTCGAGGCGCTGCTGGTGGATATGGGCGAGGGCCACCCCGATGACTTCACAGCCCGCGCCGGGGAGATTGCCGGACAGATCGTCCTCACCACCAGCGAGAACCCGGCGGGGATGAGCCGGGGCGTCCACCGCTCGGAGAAGTACGGGCGCAGTCTGCTGGCCGGCGCGGCGGGCTTCCTCTTCGTCAACCACTACCCCGGCACGGGCCCGGTCACCGGCGGCATCGGTCACGAGGGCGGCCCCGGCGCGATCCCCGGCCTGGGGCTGGCCTACGAAGATGGCCGCTATCTGCAACGGCTGCTGGAACGCCACGGCCAGGTCAGATTGCGCCTGACCACCACCGATATCAACCAACCGTCTACGTCGTGGAACGTCGTGGGCGATCAGCCCGGCGCAACCCATCCCGACGAAATTGTGATGGTGGGCTGCCACTACGACGGCCACGACATCTCCCAGGGCGCGGGCGATCCGGCTTCCGGCGCGGTGGCCGTGCTGGAAGCGGCCCGGGTGTTGGCCCAATATACGCGCCCGGCGCGCACGATGCGCTTTGTGCTGTGGGGGGTGGAAGAGATCGGGCTGATTGGTTCGGCGGCCTATGCCCAGGCCCACGCCGACGAACTGGACTGCATCCGCTTCTATCTCAATCTGGACGCGGCCGGGACATCCGCCGACATCCAGGACATTGTACTCAACGAATGGCCGGAACTGACCCCACTCTTCGAGCGCTGGAAGACCGAAATGGCGGACACTTTTGACATCGGCCAGTCGGTCCACTCCTTTTCGGATCACTTCCCCTTCTTTGTGCAGGGCGTACCCACCAGTTGTATGGAGCGGGCCAACCGGCGACCTTCATCTGGGCGGGGCTACGGCCACACCCATTACGATACCCTGGACAAAGTGGAGATTGGCCCCCTGCGCGTGGCCTCCGAGCGGGCTGCCCGCTGGCTGCTGCGCATCGCCAATGAAGAGAATTGGCCGATCACGCGGCGCACACCAGAAGCCGCCCAGGCGCTCCTCGACACGCCCGCCTATCGGGAAGCGGCGGAGCTGCGCGCCCAGGTGGATGCGTTCTACGCGGCGCGCCAGCCCAATGCCCCGAACAACCCCACGTCACCGTGAAGCCAGAAAGGGCATCGACGGCGCTGGTCAGCCCGTAGAGAAGGGCACATCTAGGGGCGCAGGCCGGCGCCGGCAAAGAGTATCCGGTTCATTCTCTTGCTTCCTTGTAGAAAAAGAGTCTTGCGCTTTGCTAAAACCAACGGTAGACAGATTTGCGTCGCGCAAAAAATCGATCTATACTGGCGACAGTAGGTTTCAATGTAAGGTAACAGGCAGAGGCAATCAATGGTTCTCGTCCCCCCCGTCTAACGGAAACAGCAGAAGAATGGCAAGCGCCGAACACGACAGAATCTTTCTGGCGTGGGTTCGGCGCTTTTTATTTGGTTGAAGAGGAGAGAGTATGAAACGCATTCTACCGGCTCTATTCGTAGTCGTGGCCCTGCTGATCGTTGCGGCGTTGGTCGTACGATTCAATAACTACACAATACAACAGCCGCCGACAACGCTGAATATTCGCCCAACTCTGCTGATTGCAGAAAACGAAACGGCGCGCTCGCCGTTGCCAACGCCGCTACCGACCGCGACCGCTTCTGCTTTGGACAACATTCGACTCGGCGAACCCCGTGTTGTGTTTACCCATTCTTCAGCTATTGGTGTGATCGAATGGTTGCCCAACAGCCAGGAGGTGCTACTGACGCTCCAACAGCCCGATGTACTGACAGAAACCATCGAAACACTCAATATCACTTCGGGTCAGCGACGTCTCTTGGCCGCCCGGGCCTCCGAGCCATCGCGTCCAATCTGGTTAGGCAAGGCGGACAGATTGGCCTATTCGATGCGTCCCAACCCGGAGGAAGTTGTCTACGAACTGCGCTTCAGCGGCCCCTCAGACGACCAGAGTTCTCAACGACCAGAGGGTGTGGACAGGATCGCCCCTACGATTTCTGGCAGAGGGGATCGACTGTTGATTGTACACAACGGCCAGGTCAGAGTTCTCAGAATTGGCCCCAACGACCAGAGCACAGAAGAATCCGTAATCGACCTGAAAGACGCAGGCTTCGACCCCGACAATTGGCGCACCCGTTTCCGGTCAGAGTGGTCGTCTTCCGGGGACAAAGTAGCTCTCTACGATACGCAAGGCTTTGCCATACTCGATCTTCAGAGTGGTCTACTCCGACGGTATGGATTGGGCGAAGAACAATCCGAAGCATACGGGTATGGCCCGCGCTGGGTTTACGACGCCCGCTGGAGTCCAGATGGAGAGCGGATCGCTCTCATCACAACCGTTGGCGAAACGGATGGAACGAGCCTGGCCTACAGCGATCTCACGATTCTAAATACCTCGACCGGGGATTTTGCCAACCAGAAAATCGGAAGATTTGTTACTGACGTTGCCTGGTTGCCCGATGGCTATCTTCTGGCTGTATTGGCAGTTTTGGGAATCGATCAGGTGGGTGTCGAACGTCAGGGACTATTTCTAGCGGATGGCATGACTTCCACCGCCGGACATCAACTCGAATTTCGACAGATTACTTCAGACTACGACTTTGGCGGCACTTGGGGCATGTCCCTCGCATGGACATCCAATCGTTCAATGCTGATTGTGCCATGCCCTAGAAGGCTACAACAAAATCCACCTATCGTAGAGGCGCGATTATGCACTATTCCCGCCGACATCAAAACCCGCCAGGAGAACCCATAATGAACAAGACTCGGATTACTGTGTTTTGGTTAAGCATTTTTTGTGGGATTTACGTGACAGTTCACTCTGTTAACGCAAAAACACTTGCCGCATACGTTCCTCCTTCCCAGATAACCGTTAAGATGTACCGCCTGGCAGGAAGTGGGAACCTTCCACCACAGCCGGTCTTATGCAGTGCAGAAGACATCAACTATGGTTGTACCATTGATTCAACCTATGGTTCTTATCCATTTGGAGCTGTTAATCCCGTCACTGTTCAAATTGAAGGAACATCCGTAGACAATCGCTATCTACGCGATGTGATTGTTCGTGAAATGAGTCCCTCTCTGTTTGAACCTACTGCACTACGTGCCCAAGCAATTGCAGCACGCACATACGCTTATTGGCACATCAAGGCGGGCAGCATTATCAACAACTCTACCGGCTTTCAGGTATTTGTCCCGCGGGCATACGACACGTTCAACGCGCAACAGAAAGCGATCATTGACGTGGCAATGGTAGAACGCCATTATATGAGCGTCGAGGCCAACGATCTCCCCATCTTCTCCGAATTTTCCGCGGACGCCTATCTGCAAACCAAACCCTATCCGACACCGGGTGCGCATACGTACATGAAAAGCGTGCCCGATCCCATCAGCTATGACCCAGCAATCCCAGGTATCATTGCCACTGTTCAGGCGCATCAACGCGGCATGAGTCAAGATGGGGCCGGGCGTTGGGCCAGGGGAACTTCCAGCTATCGCCCCGATGCAGGCACGCCCTGGCCCCTGGCCTGGGACGACCGCCGCCAGATTCTCACCCATTACTATACCGACATTCACGTGCGCGATGGTGGCAATACCAACGCCCTGCAAACGCCCCAGTACCGCTGGGTTCCCCTGTGGGCCTCCCGCTCCGGTGAAAATGGCGCGCCGATTTCTCTTTGCAGCGGTGGCCCCAATGCCCTCAGCGTCTGGATACAAAACAGCGGCGTCCTGGCGTGGACCCCGCAGAGCAGCTTCGACCTGGGCGTCAAGAGTGGACCGTCGTGGACCAGCGCCGCCTCCGCTTCGTCGCCCCAGGGACTGACGGCTGTCGTGGCCGAGGGCGGCACAATCACCGAGACAATCGTCCTCTATCCGCCAGCCGGTACAGCAGCAGGCCCTTATACTGTCTCTCTCGATATGTACTACATCTCCCCCAACTCACCCGATTTCAAGCAGTGGTTCAGCGACCGCGAGGCACAACCCCGCATCTGGCCTACCCTGGACTTCCAGGTGAAGATTGTCGGCCCCTGCCGGTTTTCTTATTTGCCCGCGATTCAGGGAGCTGGGGTGACGCAGTAATCGGGCGCAAGCTGACAGCTTGCGGTACGCGACTCAACTTTCCTTAGCGGCCCGGCTCGAAATCGCTGCCGTCCAGAACCATCGACAGCCCGGCAGAGACCTGATTCAGGAGGGCCATCTCCTCGGCGGGGATGGTCAGTTCCAGCGCGCCCAGATTCTCGTCCAACTGTTGAGCTGTGTCCGCGCCGGAGATGATGACGGTGATTTCCGGTTGGGCCAGCACCCAGGCCTGGGCCACCTGCGCCACCGTTGCGCCCAGCCGCGCGGCCACGCCCTGCACCGCGGCCAGCACATCCGCAGCCCGGCCACGCAGCACATCCCGGAAGATAGTTCGACGACGGCTGCCCCACAGCGAGCTTTCTTCGGGCAGGGCGTCGGGTGCGTAGCGTCCACTGAGCAGCCCGACGCCCAGCGGGCTGTAGGCCATCACCCCCAGACCGGTACTGCGCGCCATCGGGAACATCTCCCGTTCCAGGCTGCGGTTGAGCAGGCTGTAGGGGTTCTGCACGGTTATCAGTGGCGCAGCGTTGAGCCGATCCTGCACGCGCAGGGCCTGCACCACCTGCCACGCCTGGTAGTTACAGACGCCCACGTAGCGGATTTTGCCCTGGGCTACCAGACTGTCCAGAGCGCGGAATTTCTCCTCGTCCGGCGTCGTTTCGTCCATGGCGTGAAGCAGATAGACGTCGATGCGGTCTGTGTTGAGCCGCCGCAACGAACGCTCCACTTCGCGGGCAATGTGATAACGGGACGCGCTCCAATCATTGGGGCCGGGACCGATGGGGCTGGTCACTTTGGAGGTGATGACCAGATCGTCCCGCCGTGACCCCAGAACCCGGCCCAACAGTTCTTCGGACTTGCCGATATTGCGCCGGTCGTCCATCATCCCGTAGACGTTGGCGCAGTCCAGCAGGTTGACGCCCCGGTCCAGAGCCAGCCCCACCATCCGTTCGGCTTCCCGTTCATCGGCCTGGCCGCGCAGCCCCAGCCCCAGGGCCATGCGCGAGACTTTGACACCGGCGCTTCCAAAATTTACGTAGTTCATCGCTGCTTTGCTCCCTCTGTTGTGTGGTTGTCGTGTCGTTTGATCCGTAGGGGCGCTGCTGGCTGCGCCCAATGGCGGACGCAGCAAGCAGCGCCCCTACGAAATATCGCAAAAATGTCTGTGGGCAATGAAAAAGCCACCCACAGAAGGATGGCTTCGGGTCAGGCAATTGCTTCGGGTTAGTCCAGCCACGGGTCTTCGTCGGTAGTGTCGGCCAAAACCGGCAGGACCTCTGCCATCGGGCCGCCATTCTCCACGGCTATGCCATCAGCCAACAACGCTTCCTTCTGTGGCTGGTGGGTCTGTGGGCTGGCTGCAGACTCCATCTCACCGTCCAACGTTCGATAACTGTAGCCGTCTGGGGGAATGATATAACGCTCGTCCAGAGGAATCAGCTCGGAAGAGAAGTAGGCAGCAGCGGCTTCTTGCGCCTCTGGGGAATCTGCATCGTAGACAGTAATCGGGATCGGCCCGGCCATCCGCCAGCGCATGGCCGTCTTGTGATCGATATCCACCACCCAGTTGCGGCTGAGCAGACCGGGGATGTCCTTACGGGCTGCCACATCGACTACCCAAAACGGACCCTCGGCGATGCGATCCTTGCGCTGGAGCCAAACCCGCCGGTCAATGTCCCCTGTCCGCAGAAGGGCAACGTAGCCGATACATTCGTCACATTCGGTGATGTGGTTGTGCTCGTAACGGAAGTCCAACACTTGCTGGAAGACACCCGGGTTGTAGTACATTGCCACCCCCTGCACGGGGAGAATGGAGGCGTCCCAATACCCGGGGCGCAGGCTGTTCACCACAGGCCGCCAACTCTCCTCTTCAGATTTTGGCTTCTCTGCTGGTGTGCCACTCTCCAGAGGAGCGCCGGATTCTGGGTTCGCGGGCGGAGCAGGTTGCTCTGCTACGACAGCGGATAGAGGCTGCGGTTCGGTTGGAGATGTTGCGGGGACTTCGCCCTCGGCAACGGCTACGCCCACTGTAAAAACAAGGAAGAAAAGTGTGCCAGCGATAGCGGCATATGTCTGTTTCATTTTGTACATCATCACCTGTCCATAGCCGAAGACGGAGGAGAACGATTCGGCAGGACGCGGATATAAAAAGCGCCGTAGACCGAAGGGTGATCCCAATTTGTCTTCGTTGCGGCTATTGAAAATCCATCTTGCGATGGCGCATCACAACACTCTGTGCCAGCCCGACGGCCAGCAGCATCGAAATCAGGCTACTGCCCCCATAGCTGATGAAAGGAAGGGTCAAACCGGTCACAGGCATAATACTGAGATTCATGCCTACGTTGACAAAGGTCTGAAAAAAGATAATCGAAGCCACACCCATTGTGAGCAGGCGACCAAACTGGTCCTGGGCCATATCGGCAATCCGCACCAGCCGCCAGATGACAAAGAAGAGCAAAAGGAGGATCAGGATGGTTCCCACAAAGCCCAATTCTTCCGCGATTACACTGAAAATGAAGTCAGTGTGGCGCACCCGCAGAAAGTGCAACTGATTCTGGCTGCCGTGGCCCCAGCCCTTGCCCAACCAACTCCCGTTGCCGATGCTGATCAACGCCTGCAGGACGTTGAATGAAGCATCCCGGTTGGAGGAAGGATCGAGGAAAGTCTGTAGACGCTCCACCATATAGCCTTGCAGTGTACCGGCCAGGAAAGGCAGCGCGGCCAGACCACCCATGCCCAAAATGGCAATATGCCAGAGCCGAATGCCGCTGACCAGAATCAGCACGCCGCCGATAAAGGCGAATGTGATAGCCATCCCCAGGTCTGGCTGAAGATAGACGAAGGTAAGTGGAACAGCGAGGAGAAAAAGAGCAGCCAACAGATAGCCAAAACGCTGCAACTGTTCCTGGAAACGGCTCAAATACCAGGCAAAGAAGATAATCAGAAGAAACTTACCGGCCTCGGTGGGCTGCACAAGTGTGCCGCCCACACCGATCCAACGCTGGGAACCGCCCTGGACTGCGCCAAAAAGATAGACAAGAAGCAATGATCCGACCAGCCCGGCGTAGGCTGGCTGGGCCAAAAGCTCCAGGTGGCGGTAATCGAAGAAGGCCACGGCCAGCAGAACGGCCAACCCAACCAGCATAAAAAAGAGTTGGCGCTCCCAGTAGTCGGCCAGGTCGATAGTTGTGTTGGTGGCACTGTAGACCATGGCAATGCCAATGCCACAGAGGGCCAGAACGGCCACCATCAACAACAGGTCAAAATTACGCAACAACGAGCGATCAAGCATAGACTACAACCCCGCCATCCGGCGCAATCGTTCCAACCAACTGACTTCTTGGAAGCGTATCAGCGGTACATTATACCCCAAAATACGTTGAGCGATATTGTGATAGGCTTGACTGATATATGCTCCTCGGTCCAGAGCAACAGGCCGGCCCTGATTGGTCGATATCACAATGCTGTCGTCCTCCGGCACAATGCCCAGAAGATCGATGCTCAGAATGTCCAAGATATCTTTACGGCTCAGCATATCGCCCCGCCGCACCAGCCGGGAATTGTAGCGGTTGATGATCAGGCGCGGTTCAATTCCCACATCTCTTTCCAACAGATAGATCACCTTATCCGCGTCGCGCAACGCGCTTACTTCTGGGGTGGTGACAATCAGCACTTCGGTGGCCGGAGCCACGGCATTGCGAAAGCCATCCTCGATCCCCGCCGGGGAATCGATCAGGACATAATCGGCCATCTGCTGCAATTCTCGACAGACGCTCCTCATCTGTTCGGGGGTGACGGCGTATTTGTCCCTGGTCTGGGAAGCAGGCAGCAGATAGAGTTCATCCACGCGCTTGTCCCGGACGAGGGCCTGGTGCAGGGGGCAACGCTCCTCAATCACATCCACCACATTGTAGACAATGCGGCTCTCCAGCCCCATAATAATGTCGAGGTTACGCAGTCCCAGGTCGGCATCGACCACAACCACCCGTTGGCCTGCCATCGCCAGAGCAGTGCCCAAATTGGCGCTGGTTGTCGTCTTGCCGACGCCGCCTTTGCCTGAAGTAATTGTGAATACCACACCGGCCATTGTCTATTCCCTGTCCCACACATCCACTACAATCTGTCTGCCCATCACCCGGGCCACTTCCGGTTTCTCCACAGCATCCTTCTTCCAAAACCAGCGGCCTGGTTCGCTCGTCACCGTCTTGGGCGACATGGCAATATAACCGGCAATGCGCAGTTGGATTGGCTCAAAGTCGATGGCGCAGACCACCGCGCGCTCGTTTCCCATCGCGCCCGCGTGGACGATTCCGCGCAATTTGCCCCACACAAAAATATCTCCGCCGCTGATCACCTCTGCGCCAGGATTGACATCCCCCACAACCATCACTGTGCCAGCGTGACGAAAGACCTGGCCCGAGCGCAGGGTGCCCCGATAGATATAGGGTGGAGCCAGGATCATCTCCTGGTCGGTCACTTCGTCCTCGCTCTCTTCTGGCGGGGGTGTTAGAGCGGGTGGAATCGCAGTCCGTTTTGTTTCGGCCACTGATTCGGCCACTGCTGCGCTGCGCCGTTCCACCGCGCCACCTTCCGGGTCCAACGCCTGATCCGCAATCGAATCAGCGATGATCTGGGGTGGCTGGAATTCGGCGACTGGTTTAGCAATTGGGGCTGGTTGCCCTTTCCGGCCCAGGTGAACTTCCCACTGGGCGCGCTCGCCTTTGTTGGCCGAAGGGGGGCGATCCTCTTTGGGCTTGTCCAGCCATTCGGCTGCCAGCCCAATCTCCTGCACCATCCGGTGGGTGTGGGGATTGCTGGTACGCACAGCCCAAATCGTAACGTTGTAACCGGCCAACACATCAGCAATCTGCTGCAAATCGTCCGCGCTGAGAGAGCGCTCGCCGATATCCACAGCAACCCGCTCACCCTGGAAAAAACCCTCGGCCCTGGCCAGATGATCTGAGAGGATGCGCACAATATCACTCCAGCGCCCGCCCCGATCCCCAATGAGCCTGACGATCCCCTCCCCCGTCCCCACAATCCGCACGATAGACGGTTTGGTCGAGGGCGCGGCGAAAGGCTCTTCGGCCATCGGGCTGCTTCGGTTGGGGCGCGGGGTGGATTCGGACACCGGACTACTCACTTGTTGCTGTTTGAATATCTTCTTCGGCTGGGGGCGGGCCGTTAAAATAGAAATTCAAAACTTCCTGGGCCACAGGCGCAGCCACTGTCGAGCCTTCGCCGCCGTTGTAGACAAAGACCACCAGGGCGATTTCCGGGTTCTCAAAGGGCGCATAGGCCACATACCAGGCATGAAAAGGCAGATTGTCGTCTTTGTCCCGAAAGGCGCAATCCTCAATGGCCGGGTCCCACTGGCAAAACTCGGCTGTGCCCGTCTTGCCCGCCACTGTGACGCCCGCCACCCGACTGTTGGGCGCTGTGCCATAGGGCGCATTGACCACAGCCCACAGCCCCTGCTGCACGTAGTGGAGCAGACTCTTGCTCACGGGTAGCTCTCGCACCACCTGGGGCGTAAACTCCCATTGCAGACCACCCTCGGCGTCGATCATCTCCTGGACAATCTGCGGTTTCATCACATAGCCACCGTTGGCGACCGCCGCAGTGGAAACCAGCACCTGCAAGGGCGTCCCTAGCACATACCCCTGCCCAATCGCCATATTGTAGCTGTCACCCGTCGTCCAGGATTCGGCCAGATTGATCCGCTTCCACTGATCATCGGGCGGAAATGAGGTGACTTCGCCGGGCAGATCGATGCCTGTCTGGCCGGCATAGCCGAAGAGGTTCATCCATTTTGCCAGCCGTTCGTTGCCCAGCCCTTCCAGAGAATCGGGAAAACCACCGCCGAGCCAATAGAAAAAGATGTCGTTGGAAAGGGCCAGCGCCTCCACAACCGTCAGGCGCCCGTGGTAGATTCCCAGTTTGTGGTTCCAACTCACAAACTTTTGAGCCTGGCTCAAATCATCCGGGAAAAAGCGGTTGCGCAGATAAATCGGCCCATTGTCCACGATCACACTCGTCGGGTCGATGACACCCTCGGCCAGGGCGGCTGTGGCTGTAACCAGCTTGAAAATAGAACCGGGCGGATAGAGGCCACCGATGGCGTAGTTGATCAGCGGCTTGCGCTCATCCGCCTCCAAGGCCAGATATTCCGGGCCGATCCCTTCGGAAAAGATATTATTATCGAAAGAGGGCAGACTGACCAATCCCAAAATGGCACCCGTTTTGGGGTTCATGGCAATGGCCACCGCATGAGGCGACTTCACCTTCTCGACTGTGGCTGCCAACGCATTGTACATCACTTCCTGCAAACGGATGTCAATACTCAGCCGCAGGTTCAGCCCAGGCAGCGGTTCGATCACCTGGCCGACTGTGCGCATCTCCCGCCCCAGAATATCCACCTCAATATATTTCTGCCCCGGCACACCCCGCAACTCGTCTTGATAAGTATATTCCAGACCATTCAGCCCCACCTGCTCGTTCGGGTCCCTGTACCCTTCGGCTTCGTATATCTCCGCGGCCAACGCGGGAATCGGCCCCAGAAAGCCCAATGTATGGCTGACCAGCTCTTCGTGAACGTACTCGCGCACGGGAATCTGCTGGACCTTTACCCCCGGCAACTGAAAAATCTCTTCGGCTACGTCAAAGGCTCGCTCCCGGTTGACCAGTTCCAGCAAAGGAATCGCTGCAAAGGAGCTGCCTTGTGTGCCCAGCTCTACAGCCCGATAGACCAGCGCCACCAATCCCTCCAGCGGCAACTGCTTGGAAAGATCGGGGATGAGTGTGGGCCGCTCTACCAACCGTTCGGTTTCGCCGTCCTTCTCCACAAATTGCAGAGTGACAAGCCGATAGTCCAGATCAACACCTGCGCTCGTCACCACATCCGCAAAGTCAGCCCGCCCCAGACGCAAGAACATCACTTCGGCCAGGTTCAGCGCGATTTCCGGGTCGCTGTCGGCCTTCAGAGCGCGCAAGATCCGTTCGATGGCAAGCCGTTCTTCGTCTACATCCGTATCGATCAAATCATCGGACAATTCCGCCGGAACAACGGCGATGACAAAACTGGGCCGGTTGCGGGCCAGAATCTCCCCATTGCGGTCATAAATCACGCCCCGCGGTGGCGCGACTTCGATAAACCGGAAACGGTTGGCGTCGGCCTGGGCCTGGTATGTAACACTCTGGAGAATCTGCAATTGATAAAGCCGGCCGGCCAGCAGCAAAAAAGCAGCCAGCAGCCCCAGGCGCACCATCGCCGTTGCCAAAGTAGCGGTTCGTTCAGAACGCTCAAACATTGCCTAACTTATCTCCTGCTGCTCTGGCAGACGGTTCAGAAGTGGCGTTAGAAGTAGCATAATGGCTGCATTGTACAATACCACTGGCAGAATCAAGCGTTGGGTTGTTTCCAGAAAGGGCAGCCTGTGACCAACCAGAGCCAAAATCCCCAAGTAAAGATAGGAATATGTCAGCGTCCCCAGGACAATACTGACGATGGGCACCAACAGATTGCTGCGAAAGAAGCGGTTGTAGCCGACACCTGTGACCAGAGCGACCCCCATCAGCGCCAAACTAGAGCCGCCCATCGGCCCACCGCTCAACACATCCATCCACAGCCCGCCCACAAATCCAATGAGCAGAGCGCCTGAGCCGCCAAAAAGCAGCGCCCAAACCACCACCACCAACACCATCACATCCGGGCGTACGTGGGCGATGGCCAGACGGGGAATGAATACAGAGTGCAGG
>JACQGT010000443.1 GCA_016199425.1 Chloroflexota bacterium | reverse complement strand
GTATTGCTCTGTTGTTCTCGTTCGGCTCGTAGTGCTGGTGGTGTGAAGATGAAGTGTGAAAACCATATCCAAGCCGACGACTGTCAGTTTCTTGTATGTTGCAGTCAGTATAGTTGAATACAAGCTTTCAGTCAACTACAGTTTCATCTGACAATATACTGAATTATTGAAAAAAGAGAGGGGGAGGGATGGCGGATAGCGCCATCCCTCCCCCTCTCTTTTGTGCATACAGAATAAACGATCCCGCGTAAATGTCCCCGACACTTCATCCACAACAGCCTACAAGCCGGATGTCAATTGCCCTTCCGCCAGTTCTTCAAATCGATCGATGTCAGCCCGGATCACATCCAGGCTGCCCCGCCAAAATGCGGGCGTGCGGATGTCGATCTGAAAGCGAGCAGCCAAATCAGCCGCATTGGCAAGACCCGTCGATGACAAAAGCTCATCGTACGCGGAGCGAAAGCCGTCTGCATCGGCTTGATAACGGGCATACAGGCCCAGGGCGAATAGCTGTCCGAACATATAGGGGTAATTGTAAAAGGAGCGATTGGTGCTGTAGTAGTGAGATTTGGCAGCCCACATAAAAGGGTGCATGAACTCTGTCTGCAAGGCATCGCCGTAGGTTTGATCCTGTGCGTCAACCATCAGCGCCCCCAATTCATCCACGCTGAGTTCCCGTTCTTGGCGCTGGGCAAAGAGAGCCTTCTCGAAGAGGAAGCGGGAGGTAATGTCTACCACCACTTGCCCCGCGCTCTGCAAAGACGCTTCCAAGATCACAAACTGCTCTTGGGGTGAAACTTCGGCCAGTGCGGCTTGGGTTACAACAGTTTCGCAGAAGGTGCTCGCAGTCTCCGCAAGGGTCATCGGTGTAACCCGTTGGGTTGCCGTGCGCCCTGCCAGATTGAGATTGTGATAGGCGTGGCCGAGTTCGTGGGCCAGGGTGCGCACAGAATTAAAACTCTCCTTGAAATTCATTAGAATCCGCGACTCGTCCTGGCGCAACCGCATACAGAAGGCCCCGTCTCGCTTCCCTCCCCTCGGCTCTGCATCGATCCATTGTTCGCGAAACGAACGTTCGGCCAGATCGCGCATCTTTGGCGAAAATGTACCGAATTGTTGAAGGATAAATCTGGCAGCGGCGTCATAAGTCCAGGGGTTCTCTTGGCCGCCTATAGGAGCAAATAGATCAAACCACGCCAGCCCTTCCTGGCCTAGCAGACGGGCCTTTGCCCGAAAGTAGCGACGGAAATCTGGAAAGGCTTCCCGCGCAGCCATCATCATTGCTTCCAATGACGGCTCATCCATATTGTTCTGCTCCAAAGATATTTCCAGAGCAGACCTCCAACGCCGATGACACGCCAACGTATTGACTTCCCCTTTGATGCTGTTAAGCGCCGCAGCCAGAGGAACGGCCGCCCCCTCCCACGCTTTCAATTCAGCCTCGTATGCCCGTTGGCGCACAGAGCGGTCGGTGTGATAGGCCAGATTGCGCACGCTGCTCATGGGCAGCTCTGTCTGCTTTCCTTCCATCTCAATGGGAACCATCAACTGGGAAGTAAAGTTGCCATAGAGTTTGGCCCACCCATTGCCACCCGTAGGGGAAAGGTCAGCGGCCAGGTCTTCAGTTTCCCGGCTTAACAGATGTTGAAATTCCATGCGCGCCTTTTCCAGGCTATAGGCGTGGTCCGCGGCCAGGGGCGAGCGGACCACCAGCTCCTCCGTGGGCAACGCTCCCAACCAGGCCGTCAACCGGGTGCCTAATTTGGAAAGGCGCACCCCTTGGAACTGTAACCTGCTCCAGACAGCTTGGGCCTGGGTGTCCCGAGAATTAGTAGAGATAAACGACGTCACATATGCACTCAATTCGTTGACCACTTCCATCGTGTCGTTGATTTGAGTCAGCACTGCCTCAAAGATCGAAACAGTCCCATCCCCAAAGACCACAGCCACTGCCGGGTTGCCGATGGCGTGTTCATTGAAAAGTGCTTCCAATCGGTCCACATTTTCGACAGCCCGCTGAAAACCCGCGGCAAAGGCAGGTGAGTCCAGGCTGGGAAAGACGACACTCATATCCCAGTGGGGTAGCTGGTAGGCAGCCGCTTGGGCGCGGGTGGGTGAAGATTTGCGGGGCATGGAAATTTCTCCAGGGATGAACAGGCGATCAGTCGCTCCCGTCGCCTTTCAATAGATGCCAATAAGGAACAAAACCGTAATACCAGGCCAGGAGCAAGGCCAGCCGCAGCCCGTGTAGCCCATCCCGCCAACCGGCCAGGGTGAAGAAGCGGCGGCGAAACTCGCGCACAGGCTGCAAAACGAAGTTGTGAGGTCGGGGGCGGATGCCCCGCTGGGCCAGAATGCGCGCCTCGTAACGGGCATAGGCGATCTGCTTGCGATGGAACTGCCCCCAGTCGGCATAGTTCAGGTGGATCAGCGGTTCGGAAAGATGGCCTTCGGCTCCCTCCAATTGCACAATTTCGTGGACCTCCCGCGCCAAATCGTACTTCGCCTTCTCCCGGCGCAGGAGACGCAACTGGTAATCGGGGGTAAAACCGCCGCCGCGCATCTCGTGGCCTACAATAAAGTTACGCCGGGGAATCCAATACCCGGCCTTGTCGGACTGCTGGATCACCCGTTGCACTTCCGCCGCGAGTTGAGGAGTCGCCCGTTCGTCGGCATCGACAAAAAGAATCCACTCGCTGGTGATGCTGTCCAACACGGCCTGGCGTTGGCGCGCATAATCATCAAAGGGGCGCTGCACCACCAG
>JACQGT010000442.1 GCA_016199425.1 Chloroflexota bacterium | reverse complement strand
GTAGGGCGGACTGGTAGTCCGCCCGCAAGTAGATGGAAAGTAGAGAATTCCAGCCAAGACCAGACAGAAGATCGGTTGGGGAAGGGCGTCGATGGCTTTGCGCATGGCTGCGTTCTCTGGGCGTTTGTCCGAACGGGAACTTTGCCGTATGATAGCAGAGAATTCTCTTACCCACTATTCCGCTACGCAGGTATCCCATGACCCTCTCCCCTGGCCTGAGTGGCGAAGCATCCACAATTGTTGACGATACAAATACCGCCGCTTCCCTGGGCAGCGGTCTGGTCCCCGTCTACGGTACGCCCGCGCTGGTGGCCCTGCTGGAACTGGCCGCGGTCCACGCGGTGGCGGATGCGCTGCCGCCCGGCTTCACCTCCGTGGGAACCCACGTGGACGTGCGCCATTTGGCCGCCACGCCGATTGGAGTGAGCGTACGCGCCCAGGCCACCCTCACTGCCGTAGACGGGCGGCGGCTGACTTTCGCGGTGGAAGCCTGCGACGAAATGGAGAAGGTGGGCGAGGGGACGCATACACGGGTGGTCGTAGAGACCGAACGGTTTCTACGGCGAGCAGAAGAGAAGATGAAACGTAAGGCATGAAACGTGAGATCAGTGGCGCGCTTCACGTGTCACTTTGCCACCACATCACCACAAACGAGGTAACAAAATGGCTACTTCCTTCCCTTCCCCCACCGACCTGACCATCTGTTTCGCCCACGTGGCCTACCAGCTAGAATCGACCTTTGCCCGGCGCGAGACGGGCATCCCTTACTTTCAGGTCTGGTCGCGCCAGGAGCTGGCCGCACGACTGCCCGAAGCTGATGTGCTGGTCGTCTCCGGCTTTTGGCAGAACAGTCTGCTGGAAAATGCGCCAAAGTTGCGCTTCATCCAGTCCATCGGCGCGGGGGTGGACCAGTTCGATCAGGCCGCGTTGCGAGCGCGGGGCATCCGCCTGGCCAACGCCAGCGGCGTCAACCGCAACGCAGTCAGCGAGCACAGCCTGGCCTGCATTCTGGCCCTGGCCCGCCACCTCCACAGCGGGCGGGACAACCAGCGCCAGCGCATCTGGCGGGGGATGATCTCCGATTTGTCCCAGCGGGAGGACGAACTGGGCGGCAAGACGCTGCTGATCGTCGGGCTGGGCGCGATTGGCGCGCGGCTGGCCAAACTGGCCAAAGCCTTCGATATGCGGGTCATCGGGACGAAGCGCAACCCAGCCACAGCGCAAGGAGTGGCGGATGAAGTACATACGCCGGATCGCCTGCTGGAACTGCTGCCCCAGGCCGATTTTGTCGCGCTCACCTGCCCGCTGACACCGGAGACGACAAATCTCATCGACGCCCGGGCCCTGGCCGCGATGAAGCCCGGCGCCTACCTCATTAATATGGCGCGCGGACGCTGCGTATACGAACCCGCGCTGCTGGCGGCTTTGCAGAACGGTGCCATCGCCGGCGCGGCCATCGACCACTTCTGGGACGAACCCCTGCCCGCTGAGTCGCCCTTCTGGGCGCTGGAGAATCTGCTCATCACTCCCCACACTGCGGGCGAGACGCGGATGTACGAGGAGAATCTGATGGATATTCTGCTGGAAAATCTGGAGCGTCTGGCGAACGGACGCGACGATCTCTGGAATCAGGTGGTGTAGTAACTGGCAGCTAATTCTCAAAGTGCATTTGATTTTTGCTATCACATACAGTATCATAAGCGCATGGGCACAGCGGACCGGATTCTCGAAAGAATGCAAAACAACCCCCGTGACTGGCGGATTGACGATCTGAAAACGGTCGCCCGCGCCTACGCAATCGAGTGGCGACAACGGGGAACCAGCCACGTCGTCTTTGTGCGCCAGGATGGGAACACCCTTCCTGTCCCCGCCCGCCGCCCGATCAAACCGATTTACGTGAGAAATTTCTAGCCTTTGTGATGGAGTAAGCCATGCGCGACATCAGCCAATACCCCTTCGAGATTCGCCCCCTGAGCGCAGAAGACGGCGGCGGCTATCTGATCTCTTTCCCCGATTTCTCCGAGTGCATCTCGGACGGGGAGACGCCCGCAGAAGCCATTCGCAACGGACTGGATGCCCTGGCGGAGACGATTGCCGCTTTGGAAGGGAAGGGATTGCCAGTCCCAGAACCCGACAGTGGCGGGGTCTACAGCGGCAGGTTCGTGCAGCGCGTCCCCAAGAGCTTGCACGCGCGCCTGTCCGCCCGCGCCAAACAGGAGGGCGTAAGTATGAATACCCTCGTCACTTCCTATCTGGCCGAGAGCCTGGGCGCACGCGACATCAGACAACAGGCATAATCTTCCCCGGTTGAGCACTCCCCCATCCTGTGCTATAGTGACGCCTGCCCATTCAATAAATGGGCGCGACGTTTTCTTGTCCTATCTTCCCCACACCACTACAACCCGGAGGAACCCCCCAATGAAAGTCGTGATTACCACCCCCTGGGTAGGCCATTACGTGGATATGTTCCGCGACGCCTTCCCGCAGGTCGAGTTTGTCACCGGCGACACGCCGGAAGAGGTCATCGCCGCCGGCGCAGACGCCGAGGTGGCCTTTGGCCCGGTGGATCAGAAGTTGCTCGAAGGGCTGAC
This sequence comes from Chloroflexota bacterium, assembly GCA_016199425.1. Classification (GTDB taxonomy): domain Bacteria; phylum Chloroflexota; class Anaerolineae; order Caldilineales; family Caldilineaceae; genus JACQGT01. The sequence continues at coordinate 9,288 of JACQGT010000442.1, read as the reverse complement.
CAGCCTGAAGTGGATTGCGTCGGCCAGCGCGGGTGTGGAGTGGATGCGCAACGCACCCGGCCTGCCCGCCACCGATATTACCGTCACCAACACCCGGGGCGCGCACGCCAGCACCATCGCCGAGCACGCCTTCGGGATGCTCGTCCATCTGGCCCGGCGCTTCGACGAACTCTACGAAGCCCAGAAACGCCACGAGTGGATTCGGGGAGCCAACCTGCCCTTCACCGGTCTGGCCGGGCTGACAATGGGGATTGTCGGTCTGGGCAACATCGGGCGCAACATCGCCTCCCGGGCCGCGGCCTTCGAGATGGATGTTATCGCGGTGGACGCGCACCCGGTGGCGAAACCCGATTCCGTGAGCGAGTTGGGGCTGCTCGATGGGCTGGACAGTCTGCTGGAGAGGTCGGATGTGGTTGTCGTGACTGTGCCCATCACCCCGGAGACGCGGGGGATGATCGGCTCCCGGGAACTGGAACTGCTGAAGGATTCGGCCATTTTTATGGTTGTCTCCCGGGGCGGCATTGTCAACGAACCGGCGCTGATCGAGACGCTCAAGAGCGGCAGACTGCTGGGCGCGGCGCTGGACGTGGCCGAAACCGAACCCCTACCCGCGGACAATCCCCTGTGGGATGCGCCCCGCCTCTTCATCACCCCCCACTGCTCGCCCACATCCCGCCAGACCCACGCCAATGTGATGCAGATGATGCAGACGAATCTGCGCCACTATATGGCTGGCGAAGCCCTGGAAAATGTGGTGAATAAAGCGCTGGGGTATTAGGAGATTAGCGACTGGGGATTGGGGATTGGATCGACCCCAGTCGCCAGTCGCCAATCGCATAGGAGAAAATCAATGGCAAAGGGCGCACTCTTGCGGATGTTTGAGTACAACGAGTGGGCGTGGCAGCGGGTCTTTCCCAGTCTGGCCGCGCTGCCGGCGGAGGAGTACTACACGGAGCGGCCTTTCTTCTGGCATTCCCTGCACGGGCTGGCCGTTCACGCCTACGGCGCAGAGTGGATTTGGCTGCAACGCTGCCGGGGTCTTTCGCCTTCATCTCTGCCGTCCCGGGAGAGTGTGGCCGATCTGGCCGATCTGCGCCGCCAGTGGGATCCCCTGCGCGCCGAATTCCGGGCTTTTGTAGCCAACCTGATCGACGAGCAGTTGTCTGCAAATTTCCAGTACATCGATACAGCGGGCAAACCCTATCAGTTCAATCTGGACGATCTCCTACGCCACGTGATGAACCACGCCACCGAGCACCGCTCCCAGATGACGCCAGTCCTTTACCAGTTGGGCCACCCCACCGAACAGTTGGATTATCTCTACTTTGCCCGCCGATCTTTGTAGGGCGGAATGGTATTCCGCCCAGAGTGAATGGGCGGAATACCATTCCGCCCTACAAGCGAGGTGACAAATGCGATATACAGCAGAGACAGTTCTGGTACGCGCCCAAAATGACCCGACCGACCCGGATTTGATCCTTTCCATCACCCCGGAAAGCGCGGGCTGGGAGTATATCTCCTTCCAGGCCCGCCGTCTGGCCCAGGGCCAAAGCTGGTCCTTCGACACAGGCGAGAACGAATTCGCCTTCGTCAATCTGACCGGGCGCTACCGGGTCGCCACTAATCAGGGGGAGTGGAGCGGCATCGGCGGGCGGGCGACGGTCTTCACCGGTGCGGCCCACGCCCTCTACCTGCCCCGGCGCACCCAACTGACCGTCACGGCAGAGCAGGCGGGGGAATTTGCTGCCACGTGGGTTCCCACCGACGAAGACCACAACCCCTGGCTGATTCGGCCCGAAGATGTGCCGGTGAGTGTGCGGGGCGGCGACAATGTGAGCCGCCAGATCAACGATCTGCTGCCCCCCGGCTCGCCTGTGCATCGGCTGGTGCTGGTGGAGGTCTACACCCCCAGCGGCAATTGGAGCAGCTACCCGCCCCACAAGCACGACGTTCACATCACAGACGCGGCGGGCAATCTGATCGAAGCGGATTTGGAAGAGGTCTACTTCTACCGGATAGACAGGCCGGAAGGCTTCGCCTATCAGCGGGTCTACACCGACGAGCGCTCCCCCCTGCACCAGGCGGGTTACCCCATCGACGCGCTGGTGCGGGTGGGCCACAACCAGGCGGTCCTCGTGCCAGAGGGCTACCACCCAGTGGTGAGTATGCCCGGCTACACGACGTACTACCTGAACGTCCTCGCTGGCAGCGCGCAGAGTCTGGCCAACCAGGACGACCCCAATTATTCGTGGGTGAAGCATAGCTACACGAAAGTTGATGGTCGGTTGCCGCTTTACTGAGTGCGTGGTGCGTGGTGCGTGGTGCGTGAACCAGTAAGGAAGATGATCGCAATGAAGTATCAAGAGTGGTTGGCAGAAGTGCCGGTGGAGATTGCCGACGATCCGATCTGGAAGACAGAAGTCTATCGGCTGGGGCTGTTTCTGGGCGATTTGGCCTGGCATGACGCTGTGAAGCTGACGATGAAACCGCCCACCCGCTCGCTATCGGATCAGTTGTACAGGGCGGCGGGTAGTGTCAGCGCCAACACCTGCGAAGGCTACAGCCGCGCCTCCGGCAAAGATCAGGCCCGCTTTTATGAATACGCGCTCGGCTCTGCGCGGGAAACCCGGGACTGGTACTTCAAAGCCCGCCACGTCCTCGGCCCCGAAATCACCAGCCACCGGCTCAAACTCTCCGCCCAAATCATCCGCCAACTCTTGCGAATGATTCCCAAATACCGGGGCCAAAGCATTGGCGAGGAAGCCGCAGAGTATCTCACCACCCCCCTCGAAGAGTTGCTGGAAAACGTCCCAATACCGCCTTACCAGTTCACGCACCACGCACCACGCACTACGAATGAGGAAGAACCCAATGAATAGCGAACGCTCCTCCCGCACCTACGACTCCCTGCACATGGGTCGCTCGTCCATCGATCTCTACAGCAACGATGTGGGCGCGCCCTTCACCGAAATCACCAGCTTCGCCGCGTACGTGGGCGGATCGCCGACGAACATCAGCGTGGGCGGGCGGCGGCTGGGGCTGAAGACCGCCCTGCTCACCGGTCTGGGCGTGGACCCGGTGGGCGATTTCATTCAGGCTTTTCTGGATAAAGAAGGCGTTGACACGACGTACACTGTACGCAAGCCCGGCCACCGCACCAGCGCGGTGGTCCTGGGCATCGAGCCGCCGGACAAATTCCCGCTCGTCTACTACCGGGACAACTGCGCCGACATCGAACTGACGATTGACGACGTGCTGGCCGCGCCCATCGCCGACGCCGCAGTTTTCCAATTTGCCGGCACAAACCTGAGCAAAGAGCCGAGCCGCAGCGCCACGATGCACGCCGCCGAGATCGCCCGGCGCGCCGGTACGGATGTGATTTGCGACCTGGACTTTCGCCCGGACCAGTGGCACGACCCCCGGGCTTTTGGCGTTGTCGTGCGCTCGGTCCTGCATTCGGTGGATGTGGTCATCGGCACCGATGACGAAATCAAAGCGACTGTCCTGCGCGATGCCAGCCAGATGCACCTGACCCACTCGCAGATTTCCGATACGAAAATCGAAGGCGACGCGCTGCAAGCCATCCGCACGCTCCTCTCCCTCGGCCCAAAGGCGGTGGTGCAGAAGGTGGGCGCGCTGGGGGCACGCGTCCATCTGCAGGACGGCGCAGTCATCGAAGCGCCCGGCTTCCCCGTGGACATCTACAACATTCTGGGCGCGGGGGATGCCTTTGGCGCGGGCTTCATCTACGGCTATGTGCATGGCTGGGATTGGCGCAAGGCGGCCCGCCTGGGCAATGCCTGCGGGGCAATTGTGGTGACGAAGCACGGCTGCGCCAACTTTATGCCGACGTATGCGGAAGTGATGGCTTTTGCCGAGGAGAGGGGTGGGCTGTAGGGATTGGAGATTGGAGATTGGGGACTGGGCTACCAGACGCAGGGGATGAGGCCGGAGCCGGCGATGTTGGCGTCTTTGGTGAGGATGGCAGTGCTGAAGCCGCGATTCTGAATGAATATAGCCGTCGCTACGATTTGGCGATCGTGCATCTCGTCAATCGTTTTGCACTGTAATGTCAGGTCAAGAATTTGCTGACCGAGGGCAACAACTCGAATGCGGGAATCTGCCCGAATACGGGCAAGCAACTTTCTTTCGCTGATGGCGTACTGCCCTCGACCCTTCTCCAGGATAAAGAGTGCTTCGGCCAGGGCAATGGCAGGCAATAACAATCGTGTGCTTTTGTCGCCCAATATCTGTTTTGCGGTCTTGCCCAAGCGCTTGTCGGTGTCCAGATACTACAAAAGAGTGTGGGTGTCTACGATGTAAAAGTCAGGCACTGGCGAAGTCCTCGGCGGAAGGATGCCATTCTGCGGCCAGGAAATCTTCTTCTGTAAAGTTCACGCCTTTGAACAGTCCGTAGGGCAGCATCTGATGGGGTTCTGGATCCGGGCTGGTCAAATGCGCCTGCAACAAAGCATCTAAATCTTCATCCAATACTGAATCAAAATCGAGGTCGGTATCCGATTTCGCTAGAATCAGTCTATCGGCTACATAAGGCGCGGCGGCTTCCGCTACAGACTGGACACCATTTTCATTGACCGCCGCCTGCGATGCAACAATCGATTTACGCAACATTCGGACAACTCCCTCAACGAGGAGCAGTTTTTCGCTGTCAGAGAGCTGCTTAGCTGATTCGATAATCTGCTCTACCGTCATATCAGTTTCCTCCTGATAACTAACCCAGGACGCAAATACAACTCGACATAAACTTCGGATGCGGATAGTATACCATACGTTCGATGGTGTGATAATAGGGCAAAGAATACGCGATTGGAGAGTATCCAAATGACCAAGCGATGGCTGTTCGTTCCTCTGTTGTTTATCCTTCTTCTGTTTGCTCTGCTGTCGGGTGCGGACTGGCAGACGACAAGCCAAGCCGCTGTCCTCCCAGCTTCGTTGGACGTGCCCTTCTTCTCCCAAACGGCCCTGCGCAACCAGACCGTCGCCACTGACCCCAGCTACCAGTTGGGCAATTCCGACCTGCCCCTGTGGGAATACGGCTGCGGCGTGGCTTCGCTGGCGATGGTCTACCGGCACTACGGCGTGGACACCGACGTGGCGCGGCTGAACGCAGCCCTGCGCACGGCCGGCGGCTTCTCCGGTGGGCTGCTGGCCTGGGGCAATGGGGACGCTTTCATCCGGGCAGGCGGCCCCTGGGTGAAGGGCGTCGAACGCATCAACACCGCCCGCCCCCAGGACTACCGCCAGCGCATCGACGCCGCCCTGGACAACGGCGAGCCGGTCATCGCCTTCCTCAACGCTGCCCACTACGTCGTCATCACAGGCGTAGAGGGCGACAGCTACCGCATCAACGACCCCTGGGCCGTCACCGCCGACGCCGGCCAGGACATTGCCATCGCCGAGAATCTGCTCAAAAAGGGCGGCTTTGACCGCATCCGCCAGGTGGTCTTTGTCTCGCGCCAGGAGTACGCGTCCACCAATCGCGTGCTGGTGCAGGGAACGATTCGGGACAAGTACATCGCCAGCCGCGGTGCGCAAGGGCCGTTGGGCAACCCGTTGCAGCCGGAGGAAGCGCTGACCGGCGGCGGTGTGTGGCAGCGCTTTGCGGCTGGAGCCATCTTTGCCCCAGCCAACGCAAAGCCCACGCTGCTCTTCGGCCCCGTCTGGGAGAAGTTCCAGGCCGAGGGGGGTGTAGCCAGGCTGGGCCTGCCCCGCAGCGACGTCTACAGCTATTTCGTCGGCCCCTCTGTGGAGCAGCGGGCCGACTTCGCCGCCGCCTCCCTCCTGTGGACGGAAGGCGAGCGCCCAAACCAGGCCAGAACCATCGACGCGGCCAGCGGCGTGCACGCCGAATACTTCGCCAACCCGGACCTTTCCGGGAAGCCCGCCTACACCCGCTTCGAGGAGGCGGAGCCGCTCTTCGACTGGCGGGAGGGCGCGCCCGGCCCCTGGGTGGGCGTGGATGGCTTCTCCGCCCGCTTCACCCACAGCTTTGCGGTGGGCGGCCTGGGCTGGTGGTACAATTTTGTGGTGGACGCCGACGACGGCGTGCGCGTCGCCATCGACGGCAAGAGTGTGCTGGACGCCTGGGACAGGAGCCCGGATGTATACAAATTCCGCAGCCGCCTGGGGCGGGGGGAACACACACTGGTCATCGAATACCGCGAGCGCAGCGGCCCCGCCCATCTGCGCTTTGCGCGCAGCGACTGGCCGGCCACGCCCGTCTTTGCCGCCGAATCTACCCTCGGCTCCTTCGAGACGCTGCCGGTCTCCGTGGCCGCCAGCCTGCCCGATTTGGGCACGCCCATCGCCCAGGCCACGGCGGCCGCGGTGATCGCCACCCTGACGGCCGAGGCGGGATCCTCAGCCAGACCGGGGAGCACCCCCACCCCGGACACCCGGGTGGCCGACGCGGCCCGCGCCAACTTCGAGCGCTGGGCGCAGAACAACGGCGAACCCTTCCGCGACGTACAGGTGGCCGTGACGGAGAACGACGGCTTTTTCGCCGGCGTGCAGGTGATCGCCTGGTTTCGCCCCGGACGCAGCGCGCCCTGGGAGGAGCGGGAGGCGGCGTTGGAATGCCGGCAGGTGGGCGGGGAATGGCAGTGCGACGAGCGCTTCGCCTTTGCCCTGAGCCAGGGCGAAGCCACCCGCCGCGCCCAGGCCACGGCCACAGTTCTCGCCCAGGCCACGGGGACAGCCCAGGCGCAGGCAGCCGCCACAGCCGTGGCCAATATGCCCGCCGCCCTGCAGAATTTATACGACCGCTTCGGCCTGGAGTTCGTACACGTGCCCGCCGGAGAGTTTCTCATGGGCAGCACTGAAGCGGACATAGAGGTCGCCTCTCGTCTTTGCAGCTCACAAATGGAAGATGAGATTACATGTAGCGGTTTGAGGGACTCCTACCTGGCGCTCGAAATGCCTCAGCACTCAATCATCGTGGATGCCTTCTGGATCGGCACGACAGAAATAACCAATGCCCAATACCAGGCATTCGTTGAGGCTGGCGGATACACACAGCGGGACTTATGGACTGAAATCGGCTGGAAGTGGCGGAAAAGTTCAGGAGCTACCAAATCCCAGTGCTGGGACGACAAGCAGTGGAACCAGCCGGACCACCCGGTTGTGTGTGTGAACTGGTACGAGGCTGTGGCTTATGTCCACTGGCTGGTCCAGGAAAGCGGCCTGCCCATCCGTCTGCCCAGCGAGGCCGAATGGGAGAAGGCGGCCAGGGGCATAGATGGTCGTACTTGGCCCTGGGGCAATGAACTGCCGGACGGCAGCCGCATGAACCAGTGCGACGCCAACTGTGAATTCAAGGCTGCTTGGAAGACAGAAAGCGCTGATGATGGATACAGCACCACCGCGCCGGTAGGCAGCTACCCGGCTGGAGCCAGTCCCTACGGCGCGCTGGACATGGCCGGCAACATCTGGGAATGGACCAATACCGCCTGGGGTGGCTGTAGTTGGCCCAGTTTTGTATACCCATACCAGCCAGATGACGGAAGGGAAGACCTGGAAGATAGTGGCTGTCGCGTCCTGCGTGGTGGTTCGTGGCAGCTCGCCTCCTACTTCGGCAGAGCCGCTGCCCGCTTCATTGGCGGCAAACCGGACGAAAATTGGGATGTCACCGGTGGTTTTCGGGTGGTGGTATCGTCTGTCCCTGTTCCCTAGCTCTGATCTCTGGCCCTCTGGCCTCTGCTCTCTGATCTTCTCTGTCCGCCCCGCAGGGGCGGCTCTGGTTTTGTAGGTCGGACTGGCAGTCCGACATATGGGGGGTGTGGGGGGCACAGCGCCCCCACGCATCCATGCCGCCGCAGCTTGACGTAGGTTGGGTGAATCCCCCGCCTGCAATAGCTTTTGCCCCGTCAACGGCCCAGGGATTCACCCAACCCAGCCACCCCGCGGCGCGGTTGGGTTCTTGCCGCAGACGTTCCAGGATGTTCGATCTTTCCCGGCGGCAAGAACCCAACCTACAGTCGGTGCGTCGGGTATAGCGCCGGTGCGTCGGGTACAGCTTCTGTGCATCGGGTACAGCGTCGGTGCGCCGGGTACAGAGCGATGTGGTATAATAATGCCATCACAAGCCCATTCTGATAGATTTGGAGGGAAAGATGGTTGTCCAAACACTTAGAGTTGATGAGGCCGGACGCATTACTTTGCCCGAAACAATCCTCTATGCGCTGCGCTTGTATCCCAAGATAGAAGTGGTTATCGAATTAGTGGAGGGAGGGGCTATCATAAAACCCAAACATCCCACGACCCCGATTACCGAACGGATTGCGGCTATGAACCTGCCGGTCGCTAACTGGAAACAGATGGAACACGAAATTGAAGCAGGATGGAGCGTCCTAGATTTCAGGGAGAGGGCACGATGAGCACGATTCTGATGACTGTACCGGCGCATTTCGACGGGGCGCACATCCGGCTTGATGCAGAGGTTGAGTTGAAGCCCAATACGCCTCTGCTGGTCACCATCTTCAGCGAGGATCTATCCCACCTGGCGCTGGTACGGGGGGCGATGAAGCAGTCGGAAGAGGCCTTTGCTCGCGTGTGGGAGAACGACGAAGATGCCGTCTACGACCAGCTATAAACAGGGCGACGTGCTGCTGGCGCCGTTTCCCTTCACGGACCAGAGCGGCAGCAAACAGCGCCCGGCTGTTGTGCTGAGCGGTGATGAGTACAACCGAACGCACCCGGATGTCATCCTGGCGCCGATCACGGGTCAGATCAGGAGTGCTGGGGATGAAGTCAGCCTGGTAGATTGGCAAACCGCCGGGTTGCTCAAGCCCAGCGTTGTCAAGCCGGTTCTGTCATCGTTTGACGTTCGTCTGGTGCGGCGTACGTTGGGAGCGTTGACCAGCGCTGATCTGGTCCAGGTACGCGCTCTTTTTGCCCGCATCCTCGCCTTGCCGTAGCGCCAATGGCGGAGTGAGTCTGGCGCTCCCCGCCCTCTTGGCCGGCAATGCCGTCTGCCCACTCCTGTGGCTGGCGGCCGCGGTCCGCGAGTTGGCGCGACCGCTCCCTGGCCGGGGCATTGGATGCTCCGGACAACTATCGAACAGACCCTGCCCCTCCAGTAGGCCATCCGGCCGAGGGTTGGGGCAGGGCCGTTTTTGCCCCATTTCCTGCTCCCCGCCGGTCCGTGACCGGCGGACGGTTGTCCACCAGAGGCCGCCGGGTCACGCACCCTTCGACAGCTTGACGTAGGTTGGGTGAATCCCCCGCCTGCAATAGCCTTTGCCCCGTCAACGGCCCAGGGATTCACCC
>JACQGT010000436.1 GCA_016199425.1 Chloroflexota bacterium | reverse complement strand
TTGGTTTCGATACGCCTCGAAGACTCGGCTACTCAACCAGCGCTCACTGGTCAATGCGCTCAGTGGCGTGAAACCGGCGCTAAATTCACGGATTTTCGTAATCTAACATTGTCGAGCTAGTTATTTGCGCCGCGCTGTAGTAATCTCTTGACAAGCCCTACTCCCTAACACATTCACTACACGAAAGGCATATCAACCTGATGAATGACGCAAACGCGGACCGTGCCGATTGGCTCTCTGTCCTGGAACGTATCGCCCGGCCTGTGCTGGAAGCGGGCGCGGCGGGTGAGCTGCGAGCGCGTATGCCCGTGGAACACCGCCCGGAAAGCACCGTTCGCCATCACTTCGCCCATTTGGAAGCGGTGGGGCGTCTGCTCTGTGGGATTGCTCCGTGGCTAGAGTTACAGGGGTTGACGGGGGAAGAGGAGGCGTTGCGGGCGGAACTGGCCGATCTGGCCCGGCGCATAGTGGCTTCCGGCGTGGACCCCGCGTCGCCAGATTTTCTCAATTTCAGCTACGAACACCAGCCGATTGTGGACGCCGCATTCCTGGCCGAAGCATTTGTACGCGCGCCGAAAGTTCTCTGGCAACCACTTTCTGAGACGACCAAAACCCAGGCCGTGGATGCCTTCCGATCCACCCGCACCCGCAAACCCCACGCCAACAACTGGCTGCTTTTCGCCGCGCAGATCGAAGCCTTTCTACACACGGCGGGTGTGGCGGATTGGGATCCCATGCGCGTAGACTACGCGTTGCGCCAGCACGAACAGTGGTATCTGGGCGACGGTCTCTACGGCGACGGGCCGGAATTCCATTGGGACTATTACAACAGCTTCGTCATCCAACCAATGCTCATCGACGTGCTGACAAGTGTGCAGGCGGTCTACCCGGAGTGGAAGGGGATGCTGCCGGCTGTGGGGGAGCGGGCCACCCGTTACGCGGTGATTCAGGAACGGCTGATCTCTCCGGAGGGGACCTACCCGGCGATTGGCCGCTCCCTGGCCTATCGCTTTGGCGCGTTTCAATCCCTGGCCCAGGCCGCGTTGCTCCACGCCCTGCCGGAAGAAGTCACCCCCGGTCAGGTGCGGGCCGCGCTGAGCGCGATCATTCGCCGCCAGATGGGTGCGCCAGGCACATTCGACGACGACGGCTGGCTGCGTATCGGATTCTACGGCCACCAGCCAGGGATGGGCGAAACGTACATCTGCACGGGCAGCCTCTACCTGTGTGCGGTGGGACTGCTGCCTCTGGGCCTGCCCCCGTCCGATCCCTTCTGGGCCGATCCGCCCGCGCCGTGGACCAGTCAAAAGGCGTGGGGCGGGGCAGATATGGCATGCGACCACGCGCTGCGGGGGCGTTGACGCTGTGCGCGGGATGTGCTACTGTAGACACATCAATTGTGTCTGGTTCGTCTGGTTGTCCCAGGAGAAAACGCACTATGACTGTGAGTGTTCCCATTTCTGAGCTGAAACAGCACACAGGATTGATTGTAAGCCGGGCTGTGGAAAACCGCGAGGACGTTGTGATAGAAAAATATGGGCGAGACTACGCCGTGCTGTTAAGTGCCCAGCGCTATCGGGAGTTGCTCAACGCCGCCAAAAATCGGGTGCGCGAGCGTCTGCGCGAGGCGCAGGAGGTGGTCCACACTGCAACAAAAGAGATTCCGTTCGACGAAATTGACGAAATCGTACACAGCACGATACAAACATCGCGTAGGGAACGAACGATCCAGCCTTGAGAATTGTTCTTGACACCAGCGTAATCGTATCCGGTCTGCTTTCGCCCCACGCGTCACCCGCCCAAATTGTAGCGGCGTGGCGCGAGGGGCGTTTTGTTTTGCTCTACAGCCAGGAAATCTACGACGAATACGCAGACGTATTGAGCGGGCGTGGATACACGAACGACTGCGTAGCGTGCCGAACCGTGTGCCTGATTTTCTGGAAGCGGTCCGCATCCTCGGAGATGAAGTCGTCGGATTCGTATCTGTTCAAGGCGAAATACGCGATCCGTTTGATGAAATGTTCTTGCGCTGCGCCCAATTGGGACAAGCCGACTATCTTGTAAGTACGGACAAAGACCTGCTCTCACTCAGTGCTTTCAGAGGCACAGCGATTCTTTCATCTGGGGACTTTATCGGCATTCTGACTGCTGATTCGGAAGGATAATGCGAATCAGTGACCTGAGTCTTGCTACGCTAGAATCCGCGCCCTCTCCTCAGTAATCTCGTATTCCATCACCTCCCCAGCCAGGAAGCGGCGTAGCTCGTCCACCATTACCTGACCCATGCGCTGGCACTCGTCGTCCAGCGCGCCGGCGATGTGGGGCGTCAGGACGACATTCGGCAGTGAATAGAGCGACGAATCGGGAGCGGGCGGCTCCGGATAGGTCACGTCCAGAATGGCCCAGAGGTCGGGCCGCTCCTGCAGGACGGCGATCATCTCCGCCTCGCGCACAATCGCGCCCCGGGCCGTGTTGATAAATGTGGCATTCTCTTTCATCGACGCAAAGTGCGCGCCGGTGATCATCCCCACCGTCTCCGGCAGCCAGGGCGCGTGCAGAGAAACCACATCGGCACGGCGAAAGACTTCATCCAGCGCCACCAGTTCCACGCCCAGCGCGGCGGCGTCCGTGTCGCTGGCAAAGGGATCGTAGGCGATCACCTGCACGTCCAATACTTGCAACAGCTTTGCCACCCGCCGCCCCACCTGTCCCAGGGAGACCAGACCCACAGTGCTGCCGTAGGTCCCCGGCACAGGCGTGCGGTTGACCCATCCGCCGCTCTCCCGGATGGCCCGCGCGAAGTGCCAGCCCCGCTTCAAACTGAAGATGACCTGAGCCAATGTGTAATGGGAGACGGTCACTGCGTTGGCCCCGTAGGCGCTGGTCACACGCACACCCCGCGCCCAGGAAGCGCCGGTAACAATTTTCTTGACCGAACCGGCCCCGTAGAAAAGCGCCTTCAGATTGGGCGCGTGGGCCAGGAATTCCTCGTCCATTGCGGGCATCCCCCAGCCGGAGAAGATCACTTCCACATCGGCCAGGAGAGCCGGATTCTCTTGCACGGAGAGCGCGTGTTGGGGCGGAGCGACGAACTCCACCAGTTCGGCCAGGGCGGTTTGCTGGGCCGGGCCATAGATTTTGGGCAGCGCGTCGGGGCGCAGAAGGTAGATGGCGCGGGGTTTGGTCATTGGTTTGGGCTTCCGGGGGGTGGGTCAGGATGATAGTTTGTCCGGGTCGATACCCTGGGCGCGCAGTTTGGCCAGCAACTCTTCCCGCTGGCGGCGCTCCTCCCTGGCCTGGCGTTCGGCTTCCTCGGCCCGTTGGCTGGCCTCCTCGGCCCGCCTGCTGGCCTGTGCGGTCGCCTCAGCGCCCGTGGGTATCAGATTGCCCTCCCTGTCAACCCAGCGCAGCCAAAGGGTGTTCGACCAATCTTCGTAGGTCCCCTCCCAAAGGATCAACCCCAATTCCACCTCCGCCAACCAGCGTTCGGCGATCTCTCGGAAACTGCCTCCCCGGCGAGAAAAGATACGCAGCTTCTCTTCTCCCAATTCTTGGAAGGGATCGAAGACCACATAATAGCTGACACCGGCCCGGGCATAGTCCAACAGTTTGTTGCCCAGTTCACCCCCTTTGCGGTTGGAGACAATCTCCACTACCAGGTCGGGCGCTTTGCCATATTCCCAGACCAAATAGGAGCGGTTCTCTTTGGGTTTGGGATCTGTGGGCGGGGTGACGCCCAGACTGAGCAGCAAGTCGGGCACCAGCGCAGGGGTATGCAGGGCGTAGTAGAGGGCCACGTCTGTCGTTGCCAGGAAAGGACGGCCATCGCTGGGGCCGCTCCAGCCGTTGTAGAGGCTGTCGGCCAGCAAGCGCATCTGCTTTTCGGAGAAGAGATTGTCCACAGGCGTATCGTCCTCTGTCACCAGATGGGAAATATCAGGCCGGGGGATTTCGTATATCACCGGTTCGCCGATGATTGTAATGATCTCTTGGCTCATTGGGGATTCCTGATTTCTAAAACAGCCCGAACCGCGCCTAACGCTCCGGCTGTGCGGCGTTGCGTACCGTCAGTATAGAAGCAGGCAGTGGGCTTGTCAAGGCAATCACCATTTCTTATCGCCGCGCGCTATCTATTGTTCCGCGCCTGGGCAAAGCGGCGACGACGAATCTTTGTGGCCTGAAGCAGCCCCCATTCAAATAGACCGGGGAGCAGCTGCGCGCCCAGAACCACCAGTCGGTCAAAAAGGGTAATATAAACTTCCCGCTCCCGGCGGCGGATGGCCTTGACCACCCGTCGGGCCACCCGCTCCACCGGAACACCGCGCAGGGGTGCGTGGCGCTCGCCCTGCATATCCTCCAGCCCCGGCACGCTGATACGGGAATGGGTGGCAAATTCCGTATCTGTGAGACCGGGGCAGACGAGGACGACGGCAATGTTGTCGGCTTTGAGTTCGGCCCGGGCCGCGCCGCTGGCCGCGTGCAGTGCATATTTGCTGGCGCTGTAGCCGCCGCCCAGCGGCTGGGGAAATTTTCCCACAATACTGCCGATGTTGACGATCACCCCATCGCCCTGGGCGCGCATGTGGGGCACGGCGGCGCGCATGGCCGCGACGGGGGCGAAGAAGTTCACATCGAAAGTGGCGCGCAGGTCTGGGGAACGCAACGCGGCCACATCCCCATAGATACCCGCGCCGGCGTTGTTGACCAGAATGTCGATGCGCCCGAACGCTTCCACCGTTGCGGCAACCATTGCCTCCACTTGAGACTCGTCGCTCAGATCCGTGGGCAGGGCAATGGCTTGCACGCCGAATTGTTGGCGCAATTCCACGGCCAACGTCTCCAGCGCGCCTTTCGTGCGCGCGGCCAAAGCGACGTGACAGCCCTCGCCGGCCAGGGCTGCCGCAAGCGCCGCGCCAATGCCCCGGCTGGCTCCCGTCACCAGCGCAACCCGTCCCCGTAGCTCTTTCATTCGCAATTCACCATTCGCAATTCGCCATTCGCAATTCACCATTCACCATTTCCTCCTCCAAGCATAGCGGGGAAGCAGTAAACGGGCAACTTTTCCCGCCCGGAATCGCACCCCTCCATTTGGCCTCTTTCCTCCCAAAAGGCTATACTGTACAGAGTTGTTGGTTTGTCAATCCCATGCCCAAAGAGGTCAATGACGAAATATGGCAGAACGTTCGAGAACATCCCGCCCTGTATCCGCCGCGACCGCACCAGGCAAGAAGTCTCCACCCACAGGTCTCCTGCTCATCGGCGGTGGTGCAATTCTGGTCGTACTGGCTGTAATTTTCTATGTCATCGCCAACCAGTCTGCCCCGGTGACAGTCAGCAGTTACAGCGATGTTCCTGCTGAGTGGATCAGCCGCAACGAAATCGGCAACCTGGACGCTGTGGTCACGCTACAGGGCTGGGAGGATTTTCTCTGCCCGGCCTGTGGCAGTTGGAATCAAACGGTAAAACCAAAGCTGATGGATGATTACATTAAGGCAGGTAAAATTCGTCTGGAATATCACCACTTCCCCCTGAGCCAACACGAGCCGGGTGCCAGTACAGCCGCCCAGGCCGCCGAATGCGCGGCGGATCAGGGCGCGTTCTGGCCTATGCACGACAAACTCTTTGCCGGTCAGAACTCTGGCGCAGCAGCTTTTTCCGCCGAACGGATGATCCAATACGCCGAAGACTTGGGGCTGGACAGTCGCACGTTTACCCAATGTCTGACAGGCCAGGAGCATTTCGCCCAGGTGCGCGCCTCGCTGGATCAGGCCATGAGCCTGGGATTGAACAGCACACCTTCCTTGCTCATCAACGGCCAATTAGTCGACAATCCGATGGACTACGCGGCTGTCTCTGCCGAAATCGACCGGCTGCTGGCTGTTACGGGCCAATAAGGGAAGCGAACCGATGGAACAATCTGCATCCCCCAAGCGCACGGGCAGTCTGGCTCTCTACGTGGCGCTTCTGGCCGCGTGGACGGCTATGCTGGGCAGCCTCTATTTTAGCGAAGTGCGCGGCTTTGTGCCCTGCGCGCTCTGCTGGTATCAGCGCATTCTGATGTACCCTCTGGCCGGGCTGATCGCCTTTGGCATTCTGCGCCGGGACTGGCACCTGCCCTTCCTGGTGCTGCCTTTTTCTCTCCTCGGCCAGGCAATCTCCACCTATCACTATCTGATCCAGAAAACAACAATCTTCGGTGCGCCGACGGCCTGCGCCGCGGGCGTGCCCTGCACAACAGTCTGGATCAACTGGCTGGGTTTCATCACCATTCCCTTTCTGGCGATGATCGCTTTTCTGATCATCACAGTGGCGATGCTGACCGCCTATTACAGCGACCAGCCGGACGAAGAACGCAGGCTGCCCGCCCGTTGGCCTGTTTTTGCCATTGTGGCAATTGCCCTGCTGGTCTATGGCGGCGTCTACGGCCAGGCCCAGGCGGCAAAGGAGAGCAAAGCCGCGGCCCTGCCCGTCACTGTTCTGGAAGGCACAGAACACGCCGAGCACAATCCGGTGCAACCGGCACAGCCATCCCCGGCGTTGGAAGAGGGCGAACGTCTCTATGCCCAGGCGTGTGCGGCCTGCCACGGGCCTGACGGTGCGGGTATCCCAACTCTGGGTAACACATTCGTAGCTTCTGAATTTTTGACGGCGAATGATGACGCCGAAGTGCTGGCGATGATCCGGGCCGGACGGGAACCGGGCGCGGCGGACAATCGCAGCGGCGTGGCTATGCCTGCCAGCGGTGGTCGCCCGGATTTGACGGATGGGCAGTTGGCTGCCATTATTGTCTATATCCGCAATGGACTTCCGCAATAAGAGAGTTGTTTCACGTGACAAATTTGGCGCGTCGCCTGCTCAATTTCAAATTACCTCTTCTCCTGCTGGCTCTGGTCTGCGTATTGGAATTACCCGCGCCGCGCACGTTTGCCCAGTCCGGGCCGGGGATCACCTCGCCCGCCACAGGCAGCAGTGTGCAGGGCAGCGTACCCCTGCGCGGCACAGCCTCCAGCGATTCCTTCGCCCGCTACGAACTCTACTTCAAGCAGGAACCCAGCGGCGATGAGTCGTATATCTGGTTTGCCGGCAACACGACGCAGGTCTTTGACGGCGAATTGGGCACCTGGCACACGGGGGATCTGCCTGCGGGCATCTATACCCTGCGCCTGCGCATTGTGCGGCCCGACGGCAACTACGGCGAGTTCTTCGCGCGTGACCTGCGGGTGAATCTGGAAGCACCCACGCCCACACCGACTGAAACACCCGAAGGCCCGACGCCCACGCCCATTCCCATCGACACACCCACGCCCATCACCCAGCCCACACCAGTGGCGGTCTCTGTGGAGCAGCCCGCGCTGGCCGAGCCGACGCCCACACCGGAATTGGTGGCGCTGAACAGCGGCGGCAACACGGGCGATAGCCAATCGGCTGCGGCCGGTGATTCCCAGGCGGTTCAGCCCGCCACCGAGCCAAGCGCAGGCAGCGCCATCACCCGGGAGTTGGGTGCGGCGATTTCGCTGGATAGGCTGGGCGAGCGCTTCTTCACAGGGGCGCGTTGGGCAATGGGTATCTTTCTGATTGTCTTTGCGATCTTTGCGGCCAAGCGACTGCTGCAATGGGTGTTGGCAAGAGCGGGCTAAATTTGATTCCGGGAATCGGCCACAGATTCTCTCGGCTTCCCAGTTATCACCTGGCCGATTCCCGGAATCGTGCCCAAACTACACCGTCATCGGGCGCAGCAAAGCAGCGCCCCTACAATTGCATCAACGACATTTGACCCTCCCACAGGCATTTCTGTCTGAGAGCGGGTTTTGGGTGTTGATACACCGGTTTTTTTTGAACCGCAAAGGACGCAAAAAAGCGCAAAGGAATTCTTCTGTTTTTCTTTGCGTATCTTCGCGCTCTTTGCGCTGAGAATATCTGTTGATGAATTTTCTACGCAAACTCCTACGTTGGGTTCGGCCCGGTGCAGAAACAGACGAGACAACGATGACTGATTTGAAACTGATCGTGGGTCTGGGCAATCCCGGCCCCCAATATGCGCGCAACCGGCACAATTTGGGCTTTCAGGTGGTGGATATCCTGGCCCGCCGCCACAACATCGAACTGAGCCGCAGCCAGAACAAAGCCCGTTTCGGCGATGGCTGGATCACCCGGCGGCGTACCCCCGACCCCGACAATCCCTTTGGTGGGCTGGCGGAGCGGCAAAAGGTGTTGCTGGTCAAGCCGCTGACGTATATGAACAAG
>JACQGT010000435.1 GCA_016199425.1 Chloroflexota bacterium | reverse complement strand
GGGCAACTCAGCTCCGAGCGCACCACTGAGGAAAATCAGTCCCTGGGCATCTCCTGCCCGGTCCTGGTAGACCCGACCCCCGGGCAGATAGGGCGCCAACCTCTCCACCACCAGCGCAATCTCCACATCGCCGCTGCGAAAGCGTTTGGTCGGCCCCTGCACAACGCCGGTCAGACTTTCCACAGAAACCAACATCCCCTCCAGAGGCTCGAAAATTTCCACCGGGTCGCGATTGCGTTGGGCCAGAGGTGCAGGGCTGGCCTCCGGTCCGGGGGCTGCGCAGCCCTCTGCCCGGCTGATGCTGCCCGCCTCGTTCAGTTCGGTCTTTGCGTAGAATTCGTTCACCGCGGCGTGGCGCACCAGCACACAGTCGCCCACGGCCACGCTGGGTTTGCGCCCCTGATAGACGTATATGCCGTCACTGCTGGCCGGGTTGTCGTCGCCAGTGGGGTCCTGTAAATAGAAGCCAGCGGGACCGACGCCGATGACGATGCCCAGTGCGTTCACGTCCTCGCCCGCCAGGGGCGTTTTCAGCCCGTCGCCCTGAATTTCGTAGATGGGCGTGAGGTCCGCACCCCCACCCCGGCCCTCCCCCGTTCCAGGGGAGGGAGTTAGCGCTTCGATGTCGTCCAGGCTGCGGGGGATGAGGCGATAGGAGCCGAAGGCGTGATCCACAAGCGCGGTGAGGGTGACAATCTCCTGGCCGGGTTGGGCGTCGTAGGCCACACCTTTGTCGTCCACCAGCAGGCCGCCGCTGGTGTCTTTCACCCGCCATTCGCCGTGGCTGTCGGGTGCGACGGTCACCGCCAGCCCGCTCAGCCGCACCAGCACGCCCTCCCACTCTTCGCTCGCTGCTTCTTTGGCGGTCAACTCGACAGG
Organism: Chloroflexota bacterium; assembly: GCA_016199425.1. Classification (GTDB taxonomy): domain Bacteria; phylum Chloroflexota; class Anaerolineae; order Caldilineales; family Caldilineaceae; genus JACQGT01. Next base: position 6,934 of record JACQGT010000435.1, on the reverse strand, counting down.
CGCGGGCAGGGGATTGGCTGACGAAAGAATCTCAATCGCGGTCGGCTCAATCTGCGTCAGGTCGTAATACTCGGCCACCACGCCGGTCACCTGCACGGCGTCGCCTTCGGCCACCCGGTGGCCGCGCTGGTAGACGGCGATGGCGCTCCACAGGCCGCCCGCTGCCTCCTGGACAAAAAAGAGACTGCCGTAAACGCCGGTGACGATCCCCTGCACTGTGACGGTCTGGCCCACAAAGGCCGAGTCGTCGCCGGCGGTGACGCTGCTCTGGATGTGGGCGATGGGGGTGATCGTCTCCTGGGCGCGGCTGGCCCCGCTCCACCCAGGGGTGCAGAGAAGCGCAAGTGTCAGAAGGAGCGTGCAGATTCGGCGCATCGGCGTTCGTTTCCAGTGACGGGGATGGAACAGGAATTGCCGCTATTCTAGCACATCCATTCCCTATCCGCCCACTTTGCCAGCGCCCAACGCTGCACAGTATAATGGCGCGGGTCGTCTGTCAACACAGACTTCTGGCGCAAGAATTGAAGCGACTGCTTCCTATCCTGCAAAGTCTGGCAACTAACGGCTAAAGCAGTGTTGGCTGCTGTAGCCGTTAGTTGGTGATAGCACAGTATTCGGAGTTGCTGTCGATGCCGATATATTTTCGCCCTAATCTTTGGGCAACAACTGCCGTCGTGCCGCTGCCCACAAACGGATCCAAAACAACGCCGTTTTGGGGAGAACCGGCCAATACACACAGTTCGGCCCGCCAGGGCAAGCCCAGCAAATTTCCGTCCTGATATTTGTCGCCCAGATTGAGCCACAGGGTTCCATCCGGGCGCAGGACACGCCAACATTCTCGAAAGACCTGTTTCAACGCAGAGACGTATTCTTCCGGTGTTTCTTCATTCCCAATCTGAATCTGCGTGCTATAATCCCGCTGCTGGTAATAGGGCGGGCTTGTCACAATACAATGCACCGATCCATCGGGCAATGTCGTCAATACGCGGGCAGAGTCGCCCTGTAGAATTCTATTTTCGTTGGGTGTTTTTTGACCGGACATCCGATTTTTCTCTCTGATTCGCGCATCCACACGTACACTACTCTAGGGGAACAGGCAACAATTGTCAAGCAATCAGGGAAAACCGGAAAGTCAAAACCTTCCAATCACAGCAAAAGTTCATCCTGTCGCCATCACCCCCGGCATCGCCTGGCAGCCCCTGGCCGATGGCTGGCTCTCGGTGGCCGAGCTGCCCCTACTCATCCTCGTGGGTGTGACTGGCGTGGGCAAGAGCACGACGCTGGCCCTGTTGGAAGCGGCTGCCCCGCCCGTGCGCCAGTTGCCGGACCGCCGGGCACTGGCCGATCTGCTCATCACGAAAGTCCAGTTGGACGCGGGCGAGGCGTTGCGCGCTGTGACTGACCGGGCTGAGCGTTTTGACTACACCCGGCGCTACCGGGAGCAGAACCCCGGCGGGCTGGCCCAGGCCCTCTCCCAACTCTGGATCGATCCGGCCCGTTGGCCCCAGCCCCTCTGCTTTGACGGTCTGCGCGGCGCGGACGAAGTGGGCTACGCCGCGCAACAGCTACCCCACGCCCGCTTCGCTGTGCTGGACGCGCCGGATGTGGTGCGGGTGGAGCGGCTGTTGGGCCGGGGGGATCGCTTTGACCGGCTTTCAACTACCCAGAGTCCTACCGAGGGCGGCACCCTGCCCGGCCTGGATGTGCCGGGGGCTGGTGCCCTTTTCACACCCGACGAACAGGCCCGGCTCTCCGCACTCGTAACCGGCGGTGCTGTCAGCGCCGCGGACCTGCGCGCCAAAGTCGCCATCGTCGTCACCGAGCGGCAGAACTACGACCCGGCTGCGGCCATCGCCGCTCTGCAACGCCTGGCCCCGGGACGGACGGTTGTGGTGGACACCACCCAATGCACACCCCAAGAGGCAGCTAGAGTTATTTCGACTTATGGTGGTGTCTACTATAGAGAGGAAACGCTATGAATTCAACTTATCTCAACTCGGCCAGCGCCCGCTCCTGCACCACCTCTGCCATCGCCAACCGATACTCTGCGCTGCCCTTCCAGTCGTCGGGCGGGGTGAGCGCGCCGCCCGCCAACACAGGACGCTCCCCTACGCCGCAGAGAGCGACCCGCTCTACAGCGTCGCCGACCACCACCACCGCGGCCACAATGCAGCGGTCCGATGGGGTGCGCGCGACCCGGGCGTGGCCGCAACGCAGGGCGCGGATGGGAAGGGAGACAGAAGTGATGAGATGATGGGATGAGGGGATGATGAAGTCGGCCAGGGGTGTGACGGTTTCGCGTACCCCGTCGCTGGTGACGACAGACGCGCCCAGGGCCAGGAGCGCGGCGTAGAATTCGCTGTCCGTTTCGGCGGATGCGACGACCCCGCCGACTGTGGCGACGTTGCGCAGATTGACCGGCCCTTCGTAGGCCGCCGTGCGGCGCAGGATGCCCCCGGCCACTTCTCCCGCCACCGGATGGCCGCCCACGTCGCTGAGGGTGGCCGTTGCGCCCAGGCGCAGGAGATCGCCCGTCGCTTCGATGCGGTGCAGCCCCAGCCCGGCCAGGTCCACAACGCCGTCCACATCGGGCAGGGCGCGGGTTTCCAGCGCCCCCACCAGTTGGGAGCCGCCCGCCAGGGGGCGCAGCCGTACATCCGTGCGCCGCAACAACTGCACCGCTTCCGTCACCGAACGGGGTTTATGATATTCAGCCAAAATTGCCATTTGCCACCTCATTGAAAACCACCAAAACACAAAGGCGCGAAGAAAAACAAGAAATCCTTCCTTTGTGTCTTGGTGTCTTCGTGGTTATTTTCTCTCCATAGCCCATTTTGCCAGCAATTCCGTCTCTCGTTCTGGGGTCAGGCCCGCCCGCCAGGCGTAACCCGCCGGCCGGCTCTGGGCCCATTCCAACGTGGCAGCTACCGTCTCTTCCACAGGACGGAAGGTCAGCCCGGCGGCGATGGCCCGGCTGCAATCGTAGCGGGAGAAGCCCGCGTACTCCGGCCCGTTGCCGATCCAGAGGGGGAGTTGGCTCCAGGGCTGGACTCCATTTTCCTGCAAAAAGCTGTCATCCGTCCAGACAAAACGGGCGTTGCTGTCGCTGATCTGCCGGCTCGTTTTCAGCAGACCGCCCAGTGTAGCCGCCTGGGCCGGTCCGCTGGCGTTGAAGACGCCGGGGATGCGCTCTTCCGCCACTCGCACCATCCACTCCGCCAGGTCGCGCACATCTGTAAACTCCACCGGGTAGTCGGCAGGCGCGGGCGCGAGAATGTCGCCGCCCGTTGCCACCCGCACAGGCCAATAGGTGAAGCGATCCGTCGGGTCGTGGGGGCCAACAATCAGACCGGGGCGAATGACCGCCACCCGTCCCGGCAGGGCCGTCTGGGCTGCCTCTTCGCTCAGCACTTTGAGCGGGCCGTATGTCTCGCCGGTGATGGCCTCGACGGTGGGATCGTCCATTGTGGCCAGGGGCGCGCCCTCGTCCTGGTTGGGCTGGGCAAAGTTGGCGTAGGCGGAGAGGGAGGAGACAAAAGTGTAATGCTCCACCGCATCGGCCAGGAGCGCAGCCGAGGCAGCCACAAGGCGGGGCACGTAGCCGCTGGGGTCGATGACTGCGTCCCAGCGCCGCCCGGCCAGGGCCGACAGATCCCCGTCCCGGTCGCCCCGCAGCTTCTCCACAGCGGGGAAGAGTTCCGGGTTGTGCTGCCCCCGGTTGAAGAGGGTGACTTCGTGGCCCCGGACCTGGGCCGCTGTGACCAGATGGCGGCCCAGGAAGACCGTACCGCCCAGGATGAGAAGTTTCACGGTTCTGCGCTCCTTTGCGATCAAAAATCAGCCAACGCCGCCGCGCCGGATGATGGCGTCGGTGACGCGTAGCGCCTGCACGCTCTCCGCCACATCGTGGACACGCACGATATCCGCGCCCCGGCCCGCGGCCAGGACAGCGACGGCCAGGCAACCGGGCAGCCGCTCTTCCACAGGCAGACCGCCGCCCCACTTGCCGATGAACCCTTTGCGGGATGCGCCGCAGAGGAGGGGATAGCCCAGGGTTTTGACCTCGGCCAGCCGGTCGATGAGTTCCGCGTGCTGGGCAGGGGACTTGCCAAAACCCAGGCCCGGATCCCCGATGCGCAGCCAGCGGGGCACGCCCGCGGCCCGGGCCAGCTCCATCACTTCGCCCAACTCCCCGCGCACCTCGCCGGCCACGTCCGTATAGACCGCGCCCCGCTGCAAATGGGGCAGCCGGTCCGCCTGATCGGGAATGGTGCGGTTGTGCATGAGCACAAGCGGCGTGCGATAACGCCGGGCCAACTCGCCCATTTGCGGCGCAAGGCGCAGCCCCCACACGTCGTTGATCCAGCGCGCGCCCGCCTCCAGGGCGGCTGCGGCGACCTCGGCCCGGAAGGTGTCCACGGAAATGGGCAGCTTCACGTCGGCGCGCAGGGCGCGGATGACGTGGATGACCCGGCGCAGCTCCTCTTCCAGCGGGACGTGCTGGTGGCCGGGGCGAGTCGAGTAGCCGCCCACATCCAGCACATCCGCGCCTTCCTCTGCCATGCGCCGGGCCTGGGCCACAGCCCGCGCCGCCGAATCCCCCGCGCCGAGCAGCCCGTCGCCGCTGAAAGAATCGGGCGTCACGTTCACAATGCCCATCACAAACGTACGTTCTCCCCAGCGCCAAAGACGATCACCCACCGGCATCACCCGGGGCGGCAGTGGGGTGTGAAGCCGCTGCCAGAGGTCCGTCACGCTGACCCCCAACACCGGATGGCGCAGCGCCGGGTCCAGGTCGAGCAGAGGCGCCAGAACGAACGCACGCTCGTGCAGGCGAGGATGGGGCACTATCAGCGCCTCTGTCTCCAGGATCGCATCTGCGTAGAAGAGCAGGTCGATGTCGATGGAGCGGGGGCCGAACCGAAAGCTCTTGACCCGGCCCAGAGCCATTTCCGCATCTTTGAGCACAGCCAGTAGTTCCGCCGGGAGCAGGGCTGTCCTGGCCCGGCAGACCGCGTTGAGAAAGGGCGGCTGATCGGTCACGTAGGCGGGGTCGGTTTCGTAGAGAAAGGAGCTTTCGTCCACCTGGGCGAAGGGGGCAAGGCTCTCCAGGGCGGCGTGCAGATTGGCCGCCCGATCCCCCACATTGCTGCCCAAAGCCAAGTATACAGTCTGCTCCACTAGGCCCCCGGTGGCGGTGGATCGGCCAGCCCCATCTCCTGCAACATTGACACCAACCCCACATTGGCGGCCACGGCCACGGCCGCGGGCATGAGCAGAAAGATAGGCAGGACAGTGGCGAAGCTGATCACAACCAGCGCGATCTGAAAGAGCAGCATCAGGAACGTGTAGAGCGGGTGGCGCAGGGCCAGAATAAAGGCATTGCGGAATATCAGGCGCAGGCTGGGATCGTCCTGTTGCCAGAAGAGGGGCAGCAGATATTGCCCGCCCATCATCACCAGCACAATCACCCACAGCCATAGAATTGTGATAAAGCGCGCCCAACTGGCCAGACTATTGCCGTAGAAGGCGATATTCATCACGACTGCGGTGAGCAGAATCAGATTCGCCCCCACCAGCAGCCAACTGCGCCAGATACTCTGCTTGGCCCCATCCCAAAAGAAGTCCGCATCCACCCGCTTGTAGTTGGCCGAACGGTTGGCCGCTGCGTGCAGACCTGCGGCCACGGGCGCGGCCGGCAGGACAAGCACAGTGCCCACCCACCAGAGGACGCTGAGCCAGACCCAGAGAAAGAGTTCGTCGTACAAAACTTTGAAGGTGCGCCACATGGCGGGGAAAGCTTTCATGGGAAATGAGGTCCTGGGATGATGGGATGAAGATAGACGTATTGCGTATTTCGTAATTCGTTGGGCCGCAGAGCCGTCAATCAAAGTTGTCGGGCAGGATGGGAAACGTGAAACGTGAGATTCAGTGCTGTATTATAGCATTAGACCGCTCTGCTGACCAGTGCCTTGGCGTCCACTTTTGCTTTTTCCCTTTGCAGGGCGCTATAATTGCGCCCAGGTAACAAACCAATCAACCACTGAACCAATCAACCAGGACTCTCCATGACCGCTCGCAAAATTCTCGTCTGTGTCGCCTGGCCGTACGTCAACGGCGAAAAGCATATCGGGCAGATCGCCGGGGCCTACCTGCCACCCGACATCTTCGCTCGCTACCAGCGCATGGCGGGCAACGACGTACTGATGGTGAGCGGATCGGACACCCACGGCACGCCTATCACTTTGCAGGCGGAAAAAGAGGGCATCGACCCGGCCCAAGTGGTGGACAAGTATCACCGGCTCTTTGTGGCGGGCTGCGAGGCGATGGGGCTTACCTACGACCTCTATACCCACACCGACACCCAAAACCACTGGGAAGTGACCCAACGGGTTTTTCTGCGCCATCTGCAAAACGAGTACATCTATAAAGACGTGCAGAAGCAGTGGTACGATCCCCAGGCTGGGCGCTTTCTAGCCGACCGTTACGTAGAGGGAACCTGCCCTTTCTGCGGTTACACCGACGCTCGGGGGGATCAGTGCGACAATTGCGGCCGCCTCTACGACGCCCTGGAACTGACCAACACCCGCTCCAAAGTCACGGGCAACACCCAACTGGAAGTGCGGGAGACCGAACACTTTTTTCTGGATTTGGGCCGGCTCAACGACCCTCTGCTGGAATGGATCGGCACAGGCAAGGAGCATTGGCGCGGCAACGTCATCAACTTTACCCGCAGCCAGTTGGATATGAAGGAGCTACGCGGGCGCTCCATCACCCGGGATATCGACTGGGGCGTGGCGATTCCGTTGGACGGCTACGCGGGCAAACGCATTTACGTCTGGTACGACGCTGTGCAGGGCTATCTGAGCGCAGTGGTGGAGTGGGCCAAACTGGTGGGCGCGCCGGAACGCTGGCTGGAGTGGTGGGACAGTGT
>JACQGT010000426.1 GCA_016199425.1 Chloroflexota bacterium | reverse complement strand
CGCGCAGATCGGTGGCGCCGGACTGTTTCGTCGTCTGGGGCGTTGAACCCCATTTTCGGCGCATTTACAAACTCTGGGAGGAGGAGAGTGGACCCCGGGTTGTATTCGAGGTCTCCTCCAAAAGCACCCAACGGGAAGATTTGGGCCAGAAGATGCGTCTGTATGCCGGGTTGGGCATAGAAGAATATTACATTTATGACCCCACAGCCGAATATCTGGACCCATCTCTGGCGGCCTTTCGTCTGGTCGGCGAGGGCTATGTACCGATAGCGCCACTCAATGAGGAGGTGCGGATTGGCGAGCTGGCCTTTGTGCCCGGCGCGGGTGAGCCGCCAGAGTTTGCCAGCTCGCGGTTGGGGTTGCGCATCACCCTGGATGAACAGAACCGGTTGCTCTTCTACCACCTGGTCACGGGCGAGCGGCTGTTGAGCGACGAAGAAGCGCGCTTACAGGCCGAGGAGCAGGCGGCTGAAGCCGAGACTCGCGCTGAGCAGGCCCAGACTCGCGCCGATCAGGCCGAAGCCGAGAATGCCCGCCTGCGCGAGGAACTGGCCCGCCTGCGCGGCGTATAGACGCTATCCTTTCTGGCTGATCTTGCAGAGGCCACCGGCAACGTATCGGTGGCCTCTGCGCGTTGGCATCTCTGCTGTGTACGGAAAGAAGCCTATGTCGGTGTCAATCGACGTATGGCTGGCCAGGGAGACGTGACTCGTGAAACGTGAACAGCGCCGCTGAATCTCACGTTTCCCGTTTCACGTCCTACCCGGTAACTCTGGCTGTCGGACCTACGCAATCACCACCCCCACCGTCAGGAGGTCACCCCAATGGCCCGCCCCCTCAAATGGCTTACCCACGCCGATTTGGCTATCAAAAAAACGTGTACTGTGGGCCGGGAGGAATACCTGGACCACATGACCTTTCGGCGCAACGAACGGCCCCTCTTCACCGAAATTTTTGGCCCACTCGTGGGGCTGAAGGAGGAGTGGGAGGAGCAGGGCGCGACCCCGGAAGAGCTGGACTTCTCCGCCTTCCCCTACCGCTGCGAGCGCCGGGGACGAGTACCGGTCAACACCGGCTGTCTGAGCGGCATTGCGCCCCAATTCATCGCAGAGACCGACCACCACCTCCTGACCCGGGACGAGATGGGGCGCAGGATGCGGATGATGAAAGGGGTGGCGACCCTGCCCCTGCCTATGGACTATCCCGTGGCTACGCTGGACGACTGGCGCAAAATCAAGCACTGGTACGAATTTTCTGAAGAACGCTTGGGGAGCGGCTGGGAACAGGCGGCCCAGGCGCACCGGGCCGCGGGGCGGGTGGTGACGGTCAGCATCCCCGGCGGCTTCGATGAGCCACGCCAATTGCTGGGCGAGGAAGCGCTCTGTCTGGCCTATTACGACCAGCCGGAACTGATCCACGACATCCTGACGACGATTGGCGAGATGGCCTTTCAGGTGCTGGAACGGGTCTCGCGTACAGCGCCGGTGGATATGCTCAGCGTCCACGAGGACATGGCGGGCAAGACCGGCCCGCTGATTGGTCCCTCCCAGGTGCAGGAATTTATCGCCCCCTACTACCGGCGCATCTGGGACCTGCTGGCCGAGCGGGGCGCGCGTCTCTTTGACCAGGACAGCGACGGCGACATGCGCCGTATCATCCCCGCTTTTCTGGACGCGGGGGTCAACTGTATGCACCCCATCGAACCGGCATCGCATATGGATATTGTCGCTTTGCGGGCGAAATATGGCGAACGGCTGGCCTTCTACGGCGGCATCGACAAGCACGTCCTGCGCGGCAGCCGGGAAGAGATCGTGGCCGAACTGGAGTACAAAATTCCGCCGATGGTTGCCAGCGGCGGCTGCGTCCTGGGGCTGGACCACCGCATCCCCAACGGCACGCCCCTGGCGAACTACCGTTTCTACATCGAAAAGGCGTGGGAGATTCTGGAGCGTTGCACTTCTTCTCTAACCTGAAAATAAAGACACGGATGTACACGGATAGGACGGATGCACACGGATTGAATCTGCGAAAATCTGTGGTTTCTGCGTAATCGGCGTTCCGCTTTTCATCCTCCGTGGTGCACGACGGTGCATGAGGAACTGGTTTGAAATACTGGGCCTCACTCGGGCGCGGCTACAGTGAAAGTGATGGGGATGACCGGCCCCACGTAGCGGTTGTCCATCCAGAGCCGCCAGGCGCTGGTGAACGTGCGTTCGGTCTCACCGTCCGACAGATTGGGGGCAATGAAGGGCAGGTCGTAGTCGGTGAAGGTGAAGGGCTGGCCCGGCTCCACAATTTGGGTCACGGCCAGATGCGGCCAGGCCCCGAAGCGCAGATCGTCGGCCTCGTCGATGTGGGCCAGCAGATCGCCCGGCTTCAACCGGTAAGGCGAGCGGGGCGCCACAGTAATTTCGGGCCGGAAGGGTTGGCCGGGCGCAACCACCGCCGGAAGGGCAACGCCAAGCAGATCGATGACCGGTTCGGGCAAGGGCAACCCGGAATGGGCGACGCCGCTGCCATCTGTGCCTGTCCAGACGTCGTCGGCGTCAAAAGGACAGGCGGCGCAGACCGGCCCGAAGGCAATCGCTCTTGTGGGCAGGCGGGTGCGCGTCTGCCAAACCGAGCCGTCGAAAAAGGCGTCGCCGCCCTCAGTCGCGGCCCACACCCGCCCCTGGCTATCCAGCGCCAGATTGATGACGTTTAGGCTGGGCAACCCGGCGCTGGTGGTGTAGACCGTCCACGCGCCCTGCTGGTAGCGGCTCACCCCGCCATCCCCGCTGGCGAACCAGACCGACTCCGGCTCGTCCTCGTTTCCACCGATCCCCGCCGGGCGCACGAGAATCGCCCGCATCTCGTCCCCGCCGATGCTTCCCCCGTCCCGTTTGTAGTGAATCCAACGCCCCCCTTCCCCGTCAAACTGGCTGATGCCCTGGTTGACGTAAGCGATCCAGACATTGCCCGCGCCGTCGAACTCGATGTCGTGGATGTGGTTGTTGACCAGTGTGCCGTTGTGGACGGAATAGGGCACAGACCAGCGGTCGCCATCGAAACGGGCCGCGCCCTCCCAGGTGGCGGCCCACACCCGCTCTTCGCCGTTCGCCCCCTTTTGCAGCGTCAAGCCGAAAATCCCCGCGCTGGGCAGGCCGTTGGCGGTGGTGAACTGCCGCCAGGCCGTCCCGTCGAACAGCGCCACCCCGTCTGATTCTGTCCCCGCCCACACCCAACCTGCGCCATCGATGACAATTGCATTGACTTTTGTGACCGGGAAATCGAGACCGCCCGTGCAGTCGGCCCAGGCGGCGCCGTCGTAGTGGCCCACGCCCGCGGGCGGCGGGAAGTAGCCGATCCAGAGACCCCGGCTGTCGATGGCCAGGGAGCGCACACTGTCATTGAGAACGAGACCGTCGGTGTTCTGCCCAGTGTAGGCGCTCACGCCTTCGGTGCGCAGGAAGCGGTTGGCTGGCGGCGCGGCCCGGCGCGCGCTTTCGCCGCAAAGAGTGGCCGCTCCCGGCGTGGACGTGGCAAGCGGCGGCGTCTCTGAGGCTTCTCGGCTGTTCGGCCCTATCTGCCACAAAAAGAGGGCGGCAACCAGCGCCAGCCCTGCCAGCGCCAGCAGGCTCGACCAGAGCGACTGCCCGATGGGGCGCGCGCTCTCTCTTTTTGTGGGCAGAACGGGCGCGGCAGGCTGAGGCAGCGAGGAAAGCGCCGGCAATGCCTCACCCGGCTCTGCCCTCTCCCGCACCAGATAGCCAGCCGCGTCGTAGAAGGCCTGACGCTCCTCTCTGTCGCGCACGCCCAGCAGATGCAGCAACAGTTGGATCGTTTCCACATTCTCCGGCAGAGTTTCGCCGTTGCGCCAACGCGCCACTGTGCTGGGGTGTACTTGCAACTGGCGCGCCAGTTCGCGCCCGCTCTGGCCGCGCAGGTCGAGGCGTCGATTGAGCAGTTTGGCAAATTCGTCTTTGTTGGATTCCGGCATTGGTATAGGGAGAAAAACGCGGGTGCATCAACGCAAAATTCGGTGTTGCACGGAAGTGTTGCGCACTTTTGCACCCATTGCAATGCTTTGTTGCCACACCTGCAACAGATTTTTGCTAGAGTGAAAGATGTAAGAGCTGCGCCGGCTCTTAGTCAATAGTAGTACACAGAATAGACCGGCCATCTGTTCTGTGCGAGACAACCGAGAGTCGAAGTTTGGGGGCGCGCGTTGCCATTCGGCAAGAGATCTCCAAACCAAACGGGACTCCTATGCAAAAGGAGACCGTTGAGATGAGTACAGGTTGGGCAGTTTCGAGTCGTCGTGTGTTGGTCCTCGGCGTGCTGGCGCTTCTGCTTGCGTTGAGCGGCGTCTTTGGCCCCGTGGCCTTTGACCAGGCTCTGGGAGGGAATTGGGTGACCGCAACCCACGCTTGCGGCAACCAGGGCAGCGGCTGCTAGAAACCGCTGACAGACAGTTCGGCAAGGGGTCATGCGGCCCCTTGCCGGGCTTTCTGAAGAGAGTCGGAATACCAGGCGCGTTTTTCCGCATACTCTTCAGGGAAACTTTGCAGGCTTTCGATCTCGGCCAGGCTGCGTTCGCACAATTCAGCCGCCTCGGCAAAGCGATGTTGCTGCAACAGGGCCAGGACAACGCCGTGCTGGGTGTTCAGACGCGATTGGTGATCGCCTATATCGACGTAGATAGCGACCCCATCGCGAAAAGCATCTTCGGCTCTCTCTGGCTCCGTCAGGCGCAAGTAGATCAGCCCCAAATTGTTATAGGTCTGAGCCAACGGCCGCTGCGCCCCCAAGAAGCGAAGCGAGGCGCTTGCCTGTTGGTAGAGACGGATCGACTCCTGATAGTTTCCGAGTCTTTCCTGCACCGCTCCCAGATTGGTCTGGGCCACAGCCAGATGGTAGGGATCGGACAAGGATTCTAACCTATCAACAGCCTGTCGCAGCCATTCATTTGCCTCCGGCAGACGATTTTGTTTTCCGTATTCACTTTGCCGCAGACAGACCAGCCCCAGATTCTGGTAGGACCAGGCAATGGTGCGCTGATCTCCGGCGCGCAGGCGAAAATCCAGCGCCAGCTTGTGCTGTATTTCCGCCTCCGCCCAGCGCCGCTGGCCGAGAGCCACCATTCCCAGCACATAATGGGACTCGGCCCGCTCCGCATCGTCTGCACCCAGACAGGTCAGGGCTTCGGCGGCGCAGGCCAGAGCATCCTCATAGCGATATTGCAGATGGTATACCCTGCCCAACTGATTCAGAGCAGTCGCGACATCTCTTGCGTCCCCGCTGAGTCTGGACGCCGCAACGCTCTGCTCCAGCCAACTTTCCGCCACAGCGTAGCGATCCATCAATCGATGTAACCGGCCCAGGGTGCGAAGTATCTGCGCTTCTGCTGCCGTATCCTCGCCTGCCCGCGCCCAGACGACACAGGATTCCAGGCAGTGAATCCATTCCTCGCGATAGCCAAGCTGCTCCATTCTGGGGGCGACAACAGTAATAATCTGCCTGGACAAAGACCACCCTTCTTGGGCCAGAAGAGAGTAGAACAGGATGTGCAGCGAAAGCTCGCAGACCGACTGAAGATGCTCTGCGCGGTCAGAGTCGAGACGGGCCAATACCACCCCTGCCCCATTCCGAATATAGCGACGAAAGGTTGCGCCAGACGACTGCCCGTCCCCAACGGGAGTTCTTTCTATGGAAGAGACTCGTTCAACCATTGCATTGCCTGTGTATGGAGAAAAGAGCGGGTCAAGCTGTGGATTGAATAGCGGTACAGATGCTTGTCCCGGGTGCAATCCACCAGATTCAGGACCATCAATTTGTCGATCCTATCCATCACATCCTCTGCGCCCAGGCCCGTGACGCCCACAATAAAGTCCTGGTCTTCGCCCTTCGGCGGCGTAAGCTGCATGGCCATCAGCACATCTCGGCTCAGATCGTCCAGGTTTTCCCATATCTTTCGATAGATATGGGCATAGAGCCGCTCTGTCCGATAGCCCCGGGCCTCCAGCAGATCCGCCAGGACAGCGGGAAGAGGCCGGAAATGACACTGACCGACAACCAGAAGCAATGCCAGCGGGTTGCCCCCAACCACTTCAAAAATCTGCGCCAACTCCGTGTCCGGCAACTGGAATATCTCCGTGAGATTCTCGTTTTGCGCCTCTTGGCGGACCAGCGCAATGGAATCCTTCTGGCTCAAGGGCGGCAATGGGTAATGATAGACATCGGTTTCGGCAAAGAGCGATTGACGGGACGTCAAGAGAAATTTGCTGGGTCTGGCAAGCCTGCGCAAGGCAGGCAGCAGAGTCTCCACATCCGAGATCGTTTCCAGATTGTCGATCACAACGATATGCGGAATCGTCTTCAGTTTATATTCCAGGGCATGCAAGGCTTCGCTGGGCGAGGATGGCCTGCCCGTTGTGTCGCCCCACAGTTGGTTGACAAGGCTGAGAATTATGTCGTTGGTGGACAACTGGAAAGCGGTTGCCCCCTGCAAGCCAGCCCCAATCCCGGAGTCCTGCCGGGCTGTTGTCCAGGCAAAGCCGTACTGATTCGTCTGATGGATCAAGCGCCGTATGAGTGCATCAGCCAGGGCCGTCTTGCCTATCCCGCCCATTCCCTCAATCGCCAGAATCCAGGGGGGTCCATCAGCGCTCAACACCTCTGCCAGTTTGGTGAGATGCGCATCTACACCGACCAGGTCAAAATAGGTCGGTGGTTCGAGTCTGCTTTCAAAAGAGCCGATCATCCCCCTGCGTGCGGAAGACTCCATTTCCATCACAATCTCTGTCAAAGCCTGGAGTGCGTCTCGCTGCATGCGGTAGATGGAGCTTTCGGCCAGACTGAGTTTGTTCGCGACTACACGCACCAGCTCTTTGTCGCGGAAACGCAAACGAAGAAGCTGGGCATATTTCGGAGAGCGCTCTGCCAACAGAAGAAGCGCATCCTCCAGCAGTTGGTTGATCGCTGCGTGTAGATTCCTGCTTTTCATTCTCTCGCGAACGGCAGACAGAGAGACAAGCGGGTTCGCATCGTCAGCGCCAACTGTCCACACAGCCAAAGCGTATTTGATCAAATTTTCCCATTCGGGCAGCGAATGCGGAGCTTGTCGTGTCATTGTGTAATTCCAAAGAGAAAAAGGCGACGCTGCCTGGGGATCGTCAGTACCGGCGCGACGACTGGGCATGGGTGGTTCAGGGTGTGATGGGTGGGACGAAGGAATGAACCGCGGATCAAGCATAGCACAAATCGCCGGGCGGGGAAAGCACAGGCATTGGATAGGAAGATGATAGGGTATGGCAGAGACAAATCGGGGCAGGTGCGGTAGGATAGGTCATCCAGTTCTGGGTTGCGGGCGGATCGGGAGTCCGTCCAGCCGATTGGTGACAGCGGTTCACTGTGCGATGGGTATCAGAGGAAGATGATAGGAGATCGATAGATCGGGTGCG
>JACQGT010000086.1 GCA_016199425.1 Chloroflexota bacterium | reverse complement strand
TTCGTATTTCGTATTTCGTAAAACGTGAAACGCGGCAGTACGCTCCAGAGGCGGAAGAGGACGAAGGCGATGAGGAGGGGCGTAAAGGCAATGAGCGCGACGACGTGGGTCAGGATGAGTCCCGCATAGGAGAGCGCGGCCAGGAGCAGTCGTCGCTGCCAGCCCGCGCCCCCACCGCCCACAATTAGCTGGTCAAAGGCCAGAAAGACCCAGGGAAACCAGGCCATCAGCGTCGTCTCGGCCAGGGCCGCCCGCACGTAGATGTCCAGCAGGTGGTAGGGGATGAAAATATAGAGTAGGGCGGCAATCAGAGCGGGCAGAGATTGGAGATTGGAAATTGGAGATTGGCGACTGGCGACTGGGGACTGGCGACTGGGGGTGACATCCCGATCCCAATCGCCGTTCGCTGATCGCCAATCGCCAATCAACAAATACATCCCCCACCCGCCCACCAGAGAGCCTACGGCCCAGGTGAGCTTGACCGCAGCGGTGACGCCGAATCCCAGCACGACGAAAAATTCCGCGGCGTAGAAGGCCAGGGGAGCCTGAACGATAAATGTGGGATAGCCGTAGCCGGCGTTGTGGTGCATGGCCCAGCGCGGCCAGAGCGCGCCGTCGCGGATGGCCTCGTCGAACATCGAGACGTAAAAGATGCTGTGCCGCCCGTCGTGCGCGCCGTAGAAGTAGCCGGGGGCCAGCAGGGGCCACAACGCGAAGATCGCCAGCAGAACAGTCAGCGCGGCATAGGAGTTGAGCCGCGACAGTCTTGCAGAAAAGCGAGACCCGAATGCGCGTAACCTGCCGCTGGTCTTCCCAAGAAAATTGAACTGTGAATGGTTCATTCCGTCTACATCTCTCATCCACTTCGATCCGCCCAATCCACTCCGATCCGCGTTCCATTCCCAAAAAACGCGCTCGCATAGGCATCGATTTTGTGCTATACTTCCGTGGATTGCCAAATCTGGTTCATCACAACACAACCCCCACCGGAGAAACTCATGCGCACCAACACCATCCGCGAACGGCTGAACGCCGGTCTACCCACTATCGGCACCCACATCCACGCCACCTGGCCCAGCGTCGTGGAACTCATCGGCCACACAGGTCTCTACGACTACGTGGAATTTGTGGCCGAGTATGGCCCCTACGACCTGCACGATCTGGACAACCTCTGCCGGGCCGCGGAAATCTACGATCTGGGCACAATGATCAAAATCGACTGGGCCAACAACGAATTTGTGGCCCAGCGCGCCATCGGCTCCGGCTTCCAAAGCGTTCTCTTCTCCGACATCCGCACTGCGGAGGATGCCCGCAACTGTGTGCGTTACGTGCGGGCAGACACGCCAGAGGATGGGGGAACCTTCGGTGTCGCCACCCGCCGCTTCACGTATATGGGCTACGGCGGCAGCGCCGACTACGTAAGGGCGCTGCAAGAGATCGTCATTGTGTTGATGTTGGAGAAAAAGCCTGCTCTGGACAATCTGGAGGAGATTCTCTCCGTCCCCGGCGTTGATATGATCCAGTGGGGGCCGGCAGATTTTTCCATGAGCATCGGCAAAGCCGGGCGGCGGGGTGATCCCGAAGTGCAGGCCGCCGAGCAACGGGTCATCGACACCTGTCTGAAGATGGGCATCCACCCCCGCATCGAACTGGGCAGCGCCGACGGAGCCAAGCGCTATCTGGATATGGGCGTGCGCCACTTCTGCATCGGCACAGACACCAGCATCCTCTACCAGTGGTGGAAGAACGAAGGCGACGCCCTGCGCAAGGCGGTGGGAGGATAAGCGGCGACTGGCGACTGGGGATTGGCGACTGGGAAACTGTATCGCCGGTCGCCAATCCCCAGTCGCTGATCGCCTCTACCCAACCCGCTCCAAAAAGCGCACGTCGTTGGTGAAGAAGTAGCGGATGTCGTCCACCCCGTGTTTGAGCATGGCGATCCGTTCCGGCCCCATGCCAAAGGCGAAGCCGCTGAACTGGGAGGGATCGTAGCCGCCGTTTTGCAGCACCACCGGGTTCACCATCCCCGCGCCCAGAATTTCCAGCCAGCCCGTGTATTTGCAGACCCGGCAGCCGGACCCGCCACATAACACACAGTCCACGTCCACCTCCACGCTCGGCTCGGTGAAGGGGAAATAGCTCTTGCGGAAGCGCAGGCTGCGCCCTTCGCCGAACATCTGGTTGACAAAGTTGACCAGCGTGCCTTTGAGATCGCTGAAAGTAATGTTGCGCCCCACCACCAGCCCCTCCACCTGGTGAAACATCATCTCCGAGCGGGCCGTCACATCCTCGTGGCGGTAGCACTTGCCCGGCAGGATCACCCGGATAGGCTGGGGGCAGTACTCCCGCATGGCGTGAATCTGGCCGGGGCTGGTGTGGGTGCGCAGGATGACGCCCGGCGTCGTCGTGTAGAAGGTGTCCCACATATCCCGGGCCGGGTGGCCGTCGGGCATATTGAGCAGAGTGAAGTTCGCCTCGTCCGTCTCCACCTCCGGCGCGTCGTAGACCTGGAAACCCATCTGGCCGAAAATCTGGCTAATCTCGCGCAGGGTGGCGTTGCTGGGATGGATGCGCCCCACATTCTGGGTGCGGCCAGGTAGGGTCACGTCCACGCCTTCGGCGCTCAGGGCAGCTTCCATCTCCGCCTGGCGGATCTTCTCCTGGCGTTCGTGCAGGGCCGCTTCCAGCCGCTGTTTGATCTCATTGGCCGCCTTCCCCACAACCGGGCGTTCTTCGCGGGAGAGTTGGCCCAGCCCCTTCAGCATCCCCGTCACTTCCCCCGTGCGGCCCAGATAGTGACGAAACCAGGCCTCGCTGCTTTCAGTGGTTGTGGCAGCCACCAGCTCCGCCTCGGCCTGTGCAGCTATCCCTTCCAATTCCTTCAACAGATCGCTCATCGCTTTCTCCTACTTGCAGACTCTACTCTCCAAAAGACATCCAGTCGCAGATGAACACGGATATGTATCCCAAAATCTCCGCGCTTCCTCCGCGCTCCCCGCGTCTACTAAGTAACTTGCGTATAGTCAGCGACGACGGCTTCGGGGAAGAGGGCTTTTAGCTGTTCGATGTTCTGGGCCAGGATGTCAGCGGAGCGGTTCTGTGGGTCCGCGGCGGTGAGTGGTTGCATGGGTATACTCTAATAATCGGTATGCAAGGCTTTCAGCCGTTCAGGTGGTCGCTAATGGCTTTCTGAACGGTTGTAAAATCGAAGCCTGTTGTGGGTGATTCCGTCGTGGTGACGAGAGAGCCTTGTGGTCCGCCTCCCTCCTCGGCGGGCAGAATGCCATTGGCGCGGTATCGAGCCAGTTTGGCCGCCCAGCGCTGTTGATACCCCTGCAGATCCATCCTGCCCAGATGCTCCCAGTAGACAGTCAGCCCGGATATTTCATCTTCAATGGTAAAGTCTGGATAGTAAGTGCGGCCGCCTATTGTCAACGGCTTTTCGTATTCCGGTCGATAGCCAGCCTGACGCAGGGTTTCGTAGATAATCAATTCCGACTTGGAGCGCACGGCAAGGCCCGTGCTGGTGCGATGGGTCAACCCTTCTTGCAGGAAGACGCTGCCTTTGGGCTGGGGGAATTCCAACATACGGCAGGGGCGCAAAAGGTTCGTCATGCGCCTGCCCGTATCAGATTTGTGGGGTGCAGCCAGCTCTTTCAGCAGCGTGCGCGGCCCCTGATGCATCACAACCACCCGGTCCTGATGGCGGGTCAGCGCAGTGTAGATCAGCTCACGGGAAAGAATCGGGTGGCCTTCCGGCACGACGAGAATCACCAGCCGGAATTGACTGCCCTGGGCTTTGTGGACTGTCAGCGCGTAGGCCAACTCCAGCGCTGCGTTGCCTTCATCCTGGAAGTCCCAGCTAGTGAAGCTATAGGTAAAGCCCTGTTGGGAGGTGAATTCCACATTGAGATAGTAGGGGTTGCTATTTGTCTTCCACTGGCCCACGGCAATGCCGATCTCGCCATTGGCCAGATAGCCCAGCGCGCCTTCCTGGGGATAGACTTTACTCCCATCCCGGCGGTGATTGCTGAGATTGATCACTTTGTCCCCGTAAACCACCCGCTCGGCTCCCAGCGGCTTAGGGATATGCCGCTTCCACGGTTTAGTCGCCAGCTCAAGATAGCCGGCCCGAAAATATTCGTGGATCTGCCGGTTGATATCGCTGATGCCAAAGGGCATACCTCGCAACGGGCTGAGAATCTGCCAGTCCTCTGCCGCAGCCACCGAACCTGGATTGTCACGGCGGGTTGCGTTGAAGTAGTCGTACTCTCCCTTCGTCGTCGCGCCCAAAGCCAGATTGAAGCCCCGGATATCATCCTTCCCGCTCAAACCCAACTCCTCCACCAGCACATCCATCAGCGCACCCTGAAAGTCTTCCAACTTCTGCCATTCAACAAAGCGGATGGTCGGGTATTCGTCTGCTTCCGCCGAAAAGATATCGTCGTCCCCTGCTCCGGGCGGCATTGTGCTGAACCAGCGGGCAAGGCGCAGGTCGGGCCGTTCGCTGCCCACCTGGCGGCGTTCGATTGTCAATTCGGCATAGCCGGGAGCAACCCGGGGAAAGATCGCTTCGTAATTCTCCGGACGCAGACGAGCGATAATATCCACAAAGGGGCGTCCCGCGCCGATGGGCGGCAATTGCGAGGGGTCGCCTACGAAGATGAAGCGCTTGACACCCTTCTGCAACGCATCGAACAGAGCACCCAGCATATCCTCGGTCAGCATAGAGGCTTCGTCCACAATGACCGTAGCAAAACCCGTGGCCTTGGGGCGTTCGCTCAGCATATAACGTCCCGCGCATCCGTCGTAGCGACCGTACTGCTTGAGAAATTGGGCAATGGTGAACGCTCTGACTTTGCTATCTTCGGCCAACTGCTGCATCCGCACCCGGGCTTTGCCCGTCGGTGCCAGCAGCAGCAGCCCTTCGCTGCGAATCTCCGACTGGGCGCAGAGAATACCCAGAACCGTCGTTTTGCCTGCGCCGGCCGGGCCGGCCAGTACACTGAAACGGGCCTCCGCCAGCTCTTTCAGCGCAGCGGCCTTTTCTTCCCGGGCTCGCATCTCCTGCTCATCTGTGGATGGTCCGAATTTCTTCTCCAACAGGGCTGCCCAGTTGTGGGTGATTGTATGGCGTTGCCCTGCGACACGCCCGTTCACCTGCTTGCGCACCTCCTCACCGATGGCTTTGTAGCGATCCAACTGGAGTATCAAATCGTCATCCGTCACCAGCGGGACAATCTCCGGGGCCATATCCACGGCGCGGGCTGCCAGCAGGTCACCCGTTACCGGACAGATTGGACGCACCGAGCGGCTCAAAATGGCCTCCACTGCCTGATCTTTGGGTAGCAGTGTATGCCCGTTCTGGGCAGAATCTTCCAGGGCAGCAATTGTAAAGGCGCGTACCCGGCGCAGATCGACGGCGGAATCTAACCGGGAAGGTTCTTCCAGCGGATGCTGAAGCCGCACCACATCTTCCGGAAAGATGCCCCGATCCACCAAAAGCAGACGGACGCCATCCGGGTCGTGGCGGCTTAGTTCGTAGATGCGGTAGGGGTTCTGCAATATCTCCCGATCGCTCCCCTCCCATCCCTGCTTCTTACGGGAGCCAGCTTCATAAAGGATGGCTGCCTGCTGTTTGGTCAATTCGAAGCGGCTCAACAGACGCAGAAAGGCTTTCCGTTCCGCGGGCAATCTCGTCCACACCGGTGCCAGTTCTTTCAGGTCGCGTTGCAGTTCCAGGGGGAGAACAACAGTGGGGTTTCTGAATGCCGTATCCACCAGAGGCCACGGGTCTCTGTTTTCACCGGCCTTCTCTTGCAGGGCGTGGGCGACGAAGACCCCGCGTGACAGACCAAAGGGCACCAGGACTGCGCCCAGACCGGGGAACGGCCCGCGCACTTTCCAGAGGCGAATCAATTCGGTGTGAATCCACTCCCGTTGCCAGCCTGTGGTGATCCCCAGTTCCGACTCTATACGACCGAGAGCCGTGTCCAGGGCCAGCAGTGCGCCGATCGCTCCGTCGTGGGTCACCAGTTCGCTGCCGTAGGAGAATTCGTCCCAGTGTTCATCCGGTGCTTTTGCCGTGTACCGCTCCACATCCAATGAAGTCTCTTCCTCCGCCCGCTGCAGAATCTCGTAGTAGGGCATAAGGAAACCATCGCTCCCTTTGGGACGAATAGAGTGCTGGATCGGGCGTTCCCACACCAGGCCGCGCATGCCCTCGCCCTTGCGCTCGTACTCAATCAGCGGCCCAATATCCTTGACGCGCCCTGCCCCGATCAGAATGCGGCCCGTGCCCTCCACAAAGGGAACGTGTTTGGCATAGAAAATGCAGAGTGAATCTTCCTCGCGCAGGTGGCCAGCAAAAGTATCCAAGAGATTCTTCTGATTTCCATACTCGGTGACCCAGTCGGATTCATAATTGAGCTTGGGTTCACGCCCTGAATCGACATCCAGATCGTACATATCCCGATACCCGTCCATATTCTCGCGCAACATCCACTTGAAGGGGACGACACCTGCTGAGTAGGCTGGGTAGCGCTGGTGGGTGGGCTGGAAGTGGCCGTACTGCTGGGGACTGAGTTGTGCAAGTGCATGCTGTTTGATCTGCTCCATCGGGAAGGGAGCCATAAAGGTTGCGCGCTCCTCAATACAGCAGGGCCACTGCTCTCTGGGCAGATCTTCCAAACTCCGACCGGCAATGAGTCGCTCCTCATCGTCCTTTTTTTTGCTTGCAATCCGCGTGAGTTGGGCGCATGCCCCGTTCAAGTGGGGCGCACGACAGACCACACCACTCCAACCCGCATCGTGCCAGGGAACCCGAATGGATAGATGGCGCAGAGGGAATGTAGGGGTACTGATTGGCATCGCGTTTCTTCTCTCTTGAAGACGGTCTATTGATGGATTGATTTGGCCCATCTTATGCGATAGGCGGAAAGATGTCAAAAATATGAGTGCTGATTCCGGGAATCGGCCAGACGATGACTGAAATTCGAGAGGAGTGGTGGCCGATTCCCGGAATCGTCACTCCGAGGAAATCGTGCGTAGGGCATACTACAGCCAGCACCTTTTCTCCTGTGTCATAGTGGGGACAGTTCACTGGGGTGTTCCAAACAAATCCGTAAATTCTGCAATCCGTGTTCTCATTTTCACGCAAAGGAGTTTTCTATGCAATCTTCACCCACCTTTCACCTTTTGACGCTCGCCCTTTTTGCGACACTCGTATTGTCGGCGTGCGCCGCGCCCGCGCCGCCTCCAATCGCGCAGGCTGAATCCGCCCCGCTTTCCACGGCCCCAGAAAGCCAGCCGCTTGTCCTGTCCGACTTTGGGCCCCGCAGCAGTGTGGCCGGGGCCGTGCCCAAATCCGGCGGTGAAGTGATTGTGGATGGCACACCGCCCCCCTTCGAGACCTTCACATTCAAGACCAATTTCGCCCGACGCACTGTCGAGTGGGACGAGATATTCTCCGGCGGGCCACCCAAAGATGGCATCCCGGCCATTGACGAGCCAACCTTCGAGACACCCGCGGCTGCCGATGGCTGGCTGGACGATGCGGAACCGGTGATTCTATTCCAACACGGGGAAACAGCCCGGGCCTATCCCCTTTCCATTCTCATCTGGCACGAGATCGTCAACGACGAAGTGGAGGGACAGCCAGTCTCCATCACCTTCTGTCCCCTCTGCAACGCCAGCATCGCCTTTGACCGCAACTTTGACGGCCAAGTGCTGGATTTCGGCACCACAGGACGGCTGCGCAACAGCGATCTGGTGATGTACGACCGGCAGAGCGAGAGCTGGTGGCAGCAGTTCACCGGCGAGGGGTTGGTGGGGGAGTACGCGGGGGAGCAACTCACTTTCCTGCCCAGCCAGGTGATCGCCTGGGCCGACTTCAAGAGTCGCTTTCCAGCTGGGGAAGTGCTGGCCCGGCCTGGTCAGGGCCGCAGCTACGGGCAGAACCCGTATGTGGGCTACGACAGCACGAGCGATCCCTTCCTCTTTCGGGGCGAGCCAGACCCGCGCCTACCCGCGGTGGAGCGGGTGGCCGGGTTGACGACGGAGACGACAGCCCGCGCCTACCCCTTCCCGCTTCTGGCCGAGCGGGGGGTTATCGAAGATGAATTTGATGGGCGTTCGATTGTTCTCTTCCACAAGACGGGAACCACCAGCGCACTGGACGCCCGGCAGATCAGCCAGGGCAGGGATGTGGGCGCGGTGGCAATTTTTGACCGCAGAGTTGAGGGTCGGGCGCTTTCCTTTAGCGCCGATGGCAGGGGCACTTTCGTTGACGCCGAGACCCAATCCATCTGGAATATCCTGGGGGAAGCTATCAGTGGACCCCTGGCCGGCACCCGGCTGACGGAGATCATCCACTTCGATCACTTCTGGTTTGCCTGGGCGGCCTTCTTCCCGCAGACGGAGTTGTACGGCGAGTGAAAGAGAAGGGGTGAAGGGATGAAGGGATGAAAACAGTCGTCTGTTCACTCCCCAATCGCCGATCCCCAATCGCTAATCGCCAATCCCTAATCTCCAATCTCCAATCCCCCAACAACTCCCCTCCAGCCCCAGCCGCTGCATATTCAGCGCAGTGACGCCCGTGCGGTCCAGAGTGACCAGATAGCGCTGCCAGGGGATGTAGAACCAGGTGTAGCCGCGCAGACAGACTTGGGCACGGGGCTGGTCGATACCCCCAAAGACAGAGGGCACTTGGAGAGGGGCGTAGCGGATGTCCTCCACAGCCAGCCGTTGAATCCACAGCCCCGTTACGTCGTAAGTCAGCTCGGCGGCCCGGCGCGCGTTGATGGAGATGCGCATATCTTCGCCGCGCAGTTCGACCTGGGGCGGATCGAAGTAGCGGGGCAGTGCTGCCCAGGGCAGAACCGCCACAACGAGAAAGAAGACGAGGCGAAAGCGCCTCGTGCGAAAACGCAGTTCAACGGCTTCACTCAACACCCGCCACAGCACGCTGCCCCCCAGCCACAGAAGCCAGAGCAGGAGCAGATTGAGCAGGAAGTCCACCAGATAGAGTTTTGGCTCCCCGTCCAGGGCGACGGTGGCGAAGGGCAGGGGATAGCCCAGCCGCCCCATACAGCCGTTGGGACAACCGGCGTAGTGGGGCGGCACCACAAAGAGAAAGTAGCTGCTCACATTGAGCAACATCCCCAAGAGCAGCGTTCCGGCAAAGATCGAATACCAGCGCTTGCTCTGCTGCCGCCACCAGATGACCAGCAACACCCCCATCATCAGCCCCAGCCCGGCAAAGACCAGGTCCTGCCAACCGGCGAAGTAGAACCAGTCGTCGGGCCAGACAGCGGTCTGTTGCAGCAGGAGCGTCTGCGCCGGGGTCATGGCTGGCTGATGGTGAACGGCCCATCGGACAGACGCCAACAGGCAAAGATGCGGTCCAAACGAATGGGCAGATCGGCCAGGGGCAGAGGCTTGCCGCTGCCCGTCCATTCGGCCAGCCGGTAGACACCCGCCTCGTCCACCAGGCTGAGAAGGATGCGGCTGTCTTCCTGGCAGACCCCGCTGTCTTTGATGGCGCTGCCCACGCGCAACAGGTGGGAAACCGCTTTCGGTTTTTCACCGGAGAGATCGATTTCTGTGATCCCGAAGGTGTCCAGGGCGAAAACCCCCACCGGCGAGAAGCGGCTGCGGGTCAGGACGATCCGCTGATTGCCCCGCCAGGCCAGGCTGGGCGTCAGAAACTCAAAGCGGTTTTCCGTCTGGTATCCCGCCAGGGCCGGGTCGTTGCCGTAGGCCAGATCGCCCACGGGACGAATCCACAGACGATTGCTGGGCTGCACAAAGCCGGCGGTCAGGCTCGGCTGATTGGGATCGTAGGCCAGATAGGCCAGGCGCGTGCCATCCGGGCTGATTTGCAGAGGCGTGCGATAGGCGCCCGCCGGGATCAGCAGGCGCACCTCATCGGCGCGGCCTTCGTTGTTGAGATTTAGTTGGAAGAAGCCCGTGCTTGTCTGCTGGTTCTGCGGCTTGGCCGTCTCGATCAGATACCACCACTCCCCCCCATCGCCATAGACCGCAGCCGCCAGCGAGGGCAGAATGGGGTCGTCCTTGCTGCCGAAAATCTCCAGGCCATCCTGGGCCAGCAGGACGATTTCAGCGGACGCCATGCGATATTCCCACAACTGCCATTGGCTCAAGCGCACCTGGGGTGATTCAATCCACAGAATGCTGCCCGCCCCGTCCGCGGCGATGCCACGCATATTGTAGAAGGGCTGGGAAAAAATTTCGACCAGCCCGCCGTCATCGCGCAGGAGGGTAAAGCTGTTGAGGCCGGCCGGGGCATTGGGGGCAGGCACGATCAACCCGCCCGGTTCGCCGGGAACGGGGATGGCGCGTTGTCCATTCTCGCCGATGGGGGTCAGGCTGCCCGATGTTTCCAGCAGGTAGATGCCCGGCTCTTCCCGGCTGCCCACCAGTGCCAGCGCACTGCCGCCACTGCGCGCCTGGGCAATCTCGGCCAGACTGCCCGTCACCGTACGGGGCTGCTCTGGCAACGCGGCGATCTGCACCGATTCCACTGGGATTTCGGCTGTGCCGGCCACCACCTGCCCGCGCACATAGAGCAGTGTTCCGGGCCAGAGCAGCTCCCCACGCGCGGGAAGCCAGCGCCCTTCTGCCTCGCCGAGCAGCCCGCTCCAGACCTGCACCTGCCCTTCCTGAGTCACGTCCAGCACCAATTGATAGGGGCGGCCATCGCCTGTCTGTACAGGGATGGGCAGGAGCGGATTGGCCGGGATGTTTGTGCCGGCCACGGTCACGATCAGCGAACCGGACGGCGCGTTGGGAACCGCAGCCGAGGAGAGGCCAATCCCCGCGCCCCGTTGGGGGGCCGGTCGGGTTTGACCGTCGGCTGTGGGAGTGACGGGAGGTCGTGTCGCTGTCGCCTGAACGGTGGCCGTCGCCGTGGGGAATTCACTGGTGGGCCGGGGTGTCCCGAAAACCGGGCGAGAGGGGCCAAGCCCCAGCGTAGCCGTGGGTGTGGGGATCTCAATCCGGGATGGGGTTGCCGTGGGCAAGCGGGTGGGAGGGGCAGCGCTCTCTGGCGTCTCGGTCGGCTGGACCGTGGGCAGAGGAGCGCCCTGACTGTCATAACGGGGCAGGCCGTTCAGATCGCCGGCCACAGACATCAACTCCAGGGCCATCCAGCCCGTCTGCCCATTCTCCGCCGCGCTGGGATCGTCCACGCGCACAAACGCCCAGATGCCGTCCTCGGTGATACCCCGTAGGGAAAGCAGCACACCGCCGTTCAGCCGGGCCACAATCTCGCTGTTGGTGGATGGGGCGGAACGCATCCGGGCCGGGAAGAGCACAATCGTGCCGGTTACCGGCGGCCCCACCAGTTCCGGCGCGGGGGAGGTGGCTGTAGGCGACGTCGTATTGGTCGCCGTAGGCGGCGGCGTCACCGTTGCTGTCCCTGTGTGGGTGGGTGTGGCCGACGGAATTTCTGTCGGTGTGGATGTGGCGGTTTCTGTGGCGGTCGCGGTTTCGGTTGGGACACCGGTTGACGTTTCCGTGGCGGTCGCTGTGGGTGTTTCCGTTGGCGTGGCTGTGGCGGTCTCTGTGGCTGTGGCCGTATCTGTGGGGGTCGCAGTCGGCGTTTCGGTCGGCATCGCAGTCGGCGTTTCGGTTTCCGTTGGTGTGGCTGTGGCGGTTTCTGTGGCCGTGGCCGTATCTGTGGGGGTCGCAGTCGGCGTTTCGGT
>JACQGT010000425.1 GCA_016199425.1 Chloroflexota bacterium | reverse complement strand
GGCGATTAGAGATTGGAGATTAGCGATTGGGTATTTCGTCGGTCACCCAATAGGGTAAAATGACGCTCAACCTAATATCCAATATCAAATATCTAAATACACCCCTTCGGCTTGCCCAATCCTGCCAACCGCGCCACCTTCTTGGCCGGGCCTTTGGGGAAGAGGGCGTAGAGTTCTTTCGTGTCCACGCCGGACTTCTTCGTGATTGTACGCAGGGTGGGCGATTCACCGCTCTTGCCAAATTCATCCCGCACAAAATCGATGACAACCCAGTGGCGGTCGGTCAGAGGGACGAGGCCCTCCTCTTCGGCCAGGAAAGCCGCGATCTCTTTCGTCCACTCCTTTGGATTGGTCATAAAGCCTTCGGCGTCGAATGCGACGTGCAGGGTTGCGACAGTCATTGGTTGTTCCCTTTCTCCCTCAATCGTTGAGTTATCGGTCATCAGTAAACAGTTATCAGTTGGTCAGTGACGGAGTGCGCAACTGATAACTGTTTACTGCTCACTTCTTCATCAATGCGTTCCATTGCCAGCAGCAGGCCGCTGCTTGGAAATCACCTTCAGAACTTCCATTGTCACGGCCAGCCCCCGGCGCACTTCCGGGTCGCGCATCTGGCCGAGCAGACCAAAGAGCGATGTGGGCAATTCGTCGGCGTGGCCTTCCACCTCCTCGAATGCGCTGGTCAGGTTGTTCGCCAGATTCATCATTTCCGGCTGAGTCAGCGCTTTCACTGTATTCAGAATCAGCACGATATTGTCGCCCAGTTGGCGCACATCCTCTTCGCTGAACGAAGTGACAATCTGATCCGTCACGTACATCCCCTGGCGCAGAAAGCCAAAGTAGCCCTTCTGCTCCATTTGATCCATCTGTGCGGTCACTTCGTCGATCATCTCTCTGGTCAGGGGCGCAGCGTCGGCCAGAAAATCTTTGGCGCTCTCCAACTGATCCAACATCTCGTTGAAGGTGCGCACATTGCGGGCCAGGCGGCGTACAAAAAAGAGCAGATCGTCCAGTTCCACGTGGGGCCGTAAAGAAACCATCTCTTCTTCCGCGACATCGTACAGGTCGCGCACAATCGGCGACAGCTCCTCCTGCAAATCGGTCCACATCACCCGCTGACGGCGAGCGGTTTCGGCCTCCTCAGCCAGAAAAGCCACCTGGGCCGTCAACTGGTCCAGCTTGCGGTTGACCGCGGCCAACTCAGATTCCTGTGCAGAATGCGCTGCCATCCCTTCGACAGGCTCAGGACACCGCTCCAGCACGGGGTCACGCATTGCCAATGTCATCGAACCCCTCCTAATTCGTGTATTTGCCGGCCAGGCTCAATTGGGCAGGAATCGGCAACTCTTTGCCCTTGAGCAGAATGTGCCAATACATCCAACGGAACATCACTTTGCCCCAGTGGTTCATGCGCGACTCCTTCAACAGAGAGAAGGGGCCAAAACCGGGCAGGGGGAAGTGGCCGGGCAGGGGCTCCACGTCGTAGTTGAAATCGATGAGAAAACCTTTGCCAAAGCCCGATTCGATGTAGCAGTTGGCGTGGCCGTCGAAAAGCTCTTTCAGTTCGAGTCCTTCGGTGTAACGAATAAAATTCTCGATGAAGCCGTCCACCTGAAAATGGGCCACAGAACCGGCTTTGGAGCTGGGCAGGTCCGTCGCATCGCCCAGCACAAAAACGTTATCGTACTTCTTCGCCTTCAGCGTATGCCTCTCCGTGGGGATGAAATTCAGATCGTCGCCTATCCCGGAACGCTCGATCACCTCTGCCCCCATATTCACCGGGACCGAAACCAGCAGATCGTAGGCAATGCGCCGCTCGTCGTAGGAATAGATGGCCCTCTCTTCTGGCTCCACCCGCTCAATGTTGAATTCGGTCTCGACGGCGATACCCTTCTCCAGCAGTATATCGCCGAGCAGGGCCGCGGCTTTGGGCTTTGTAAATGCGCCGGGCAGAGGCGTCGCCAGCACCAACTCCACTTTGTCCCGCATCCCCCGCTCGTGGAAATACCAGTCGGCCAGGAAGAGAAATTCCAGAGGTGCCACCGGGCATTTGATGGGCATTTCGGCAATGTTGAGAACCAGCCGCCCGCCTTCCCAGGTACGCAGGAATTTTTGCAGGGCCAGCGCGCCGTCGATGGTGTAGAAATCGAAGATCGATTTGCGCCACTCAACGCCCAACAACCCCGGCGTCTCTGCTGGCACAACGTGGGAACCGGTGGCTACGATCAGATAGTCGTAGGCCAAAATCCGGCCATCCTTTGCCAACACCACCTGATTTTTCTCCGGCTCGATCAGTTCGATAGGCGAAAGAATCATCTGCACCTGGGACGGCAGAAAATCCCGCCGGGGTTTGATCACATCCTTTTTGTCGTAGATGCCAAAGGGGATAAAGAGAAATCCCGGCTGATAGTAGTGGGTCTCCTCCTGATCCACAATCGTAATCTGCCATTCATCCCGGTCCAGTTCGTTGGCAAGCCGGTTGGCAACCATTGTGCCTGCCGTCCCAGCTCCCAAAATCAGTAAACGCTTCATGCCAACTCCTTTGTATTTATCGGCGTAACGACTCAGCCTCATTCCGGCAGTAGCACTCTAAAATTCATAGTGCGTTTACAGTCTAGGGCCAATGGCGCGCCGCGACACCGGACTGCGGATGAGGAGGACAACTATCCACCTGACCAGTGTTCGTGAAAAATTTCTCAAACCAAAAGATTTGTGCGGTTTGACGCGCCCCGCGTCTGCTGGCAAAATAGAAGTCACAAGAGTTCCCAACGTCCATCATCCCATAACCCCATCGTCACATCTGGAGTTGTCTCCGTGAAACGCATCGCCGCGATCATCACCGAATACCGGCCCCGCTCCCACGCGGATGTCATTGTCACCAAATTTCTCAAAGGCTTCCCCACCGACGAGGGGTTGATCCCACCCCAGGTGGAGATTGCATCGATGTACGTGGACCAGTTCGCCGACAACGACCTGAGCCGCCGTTATGCCGCCGAACACAACGTGCCCATCTACGGCAGCATCCCTGCCGCGCTGACATTGGGCGGCGACAAACTGGCCGTGGATGGGGTTCTCCTCATCGGCGAACACGGCGACTACGCCTGGAACGAGAAGGAGCAGCATCTCTACCCGCGCAAATACTTCTTGGAGCAGATTTGCGGGGTGATGGCGACCAGCGGCCGGGCTGTACCGGTCTACAACGACAAGCATCTCTCCTACAACTGGCACGACGCCCGCTGGATGTACGACCGCATGGCCGGGCTGGGCGCGCCTTTGATGGCTGGCTCCTCCCTGCCTCTGGGCTGGCGCTCCCCCTGGCTGGAGCACGCGCTCGACACGCCCATCCAGGCTGCCCTCGCCATCGGCTACAGCGGGCTGGACATCTACGGCTTCCACGCCCTGGAAACCCTGCAATGTATGCTGGAGCGACGCAAAGGGGGCGAAACGGGGGTGGCTTCTGTCCTCTGTCTGGAGGGGGACGCGGTGTGGGAAGCAGCGGAAGCAGGCCGCTGGGATCGTCGCCTGGCCGAAGCGGCCTGCGCGCCGATTGAGCGCAAGCCCGCCGGGTCAATGGAGGAACACTGCCCCAACCCGGCCCTCTTTCTGGTGGACTACCGGGACGGGACTCAGGGCGGGGTGCTGATGCTCAACGGCTATGTGGAAACCCTGGCTTACGCGGCCAATGTGGACGGAATGATCACCGGCACGGAATTTTACCTGCAGGACGGCGACCCCCATAGCCACTTCAGCTACCTCAGCCTCAACATTCAGGAGATGTTCCTCAGCGGCGTGCCCACCTACCCGGTGGAACGCACTCTCCTCACCACTGGTGTGCTGGAAGCCGCGCTGGATTCCCGCTACCGGGGCCACGTGCCCGTGGCGACGCCCCACCTGGACATCGCTTACACAAGCTACGACTCTATCCCCTGGCGACCCCGCGGCCTGCGCCCAACGGGAGCCTGTCTGAACCCATTTCCCTAACCCCCATTTCCCTTGCGGAGGAAAATCCATGCGAGCTGTGCAAGTAATGGCCCCTGGCCGGGCTGAATTTGTCGATGCGCCCAAACCCGAACTGATACCGGGCCACGCGCTGGTGCGCACCCGCCGCCTTTCTCTGTGCGGCACCGATATTTATATGTTGCATTACGCACCGCCGGAGAACTACCCTTTCCTGCCCGGCACATCCGGTCACGAGATGGTGGGGGTGGTGGAAGCGGTGGACGCGCCCGGTTCGGGCGTCGAGCCGGGGATGATGGCGCTGACTCTTGTGCGAGATAATCGGGCTATGGCCGAGTATTATCTGGCCCCGGTGGAGCACGTCATCCCCCTGCCCAACCACAAGCCCATCGAAGAATTGCTGCAGGCCCAGCAATTGGGCACGATTCTCTACGCGGCCAAACACCTGCCTGGCCCGGTCATCGGCAAGACGGTAGCAGTCATCGGGCAAGGGTCTGTAGGGTTGTGGTGGGTGTGGATGTTGCGGCGTCTGGGCGCGCGCCGGGTGATTGCGCTGGATGTACTACCCCACCGGCTGATGCTGCCGCCCCGCTACGGGGCCACCCATACGGTCAACAACCGGGAGGTGGACCCCCAGGAGACCATCCGTGCCATCACTGGCGGGGAACTGGCCGATGTGGTCATCGAGGCTGCCGGGGAGGTGGAGACGATCAATCTGGCCTATCAACTGGTGCGCCAGCACGGGGATTTGGTCTACTTTGGCATTCCTCACGCCATGCAAATGAACTTCAATTTCGGCGAATTCTTCCGCAAGTTTCCCCGAGTCAAAACAATCTCTGGTGCCATGAGCGATCCGGGCCAGGGCGTCACCCACCAGGCGCTGGAATATATCGCCACCGGGCAAATCGACGTGTCACACATTCTGACTCACCGCTTCTCCTTTGATCAGGTGCTGGACGCCTACGAAGTGGCCTATACCCGGGACGAGGGATCGGTGAAGGTGGTCATCGAAATGCCGGAGTAATAGAAAAGAGGCCCGCCGCGACCGCGGCGGGCCTCTTGCTTTGGCATTACAGTTCAGCCAGAACTCTCGGCATCTTTCTCACCTGGCCGATGTGACCAGCGCTGCTCTCCCGGATGCCGTCGGGCAAAAGCGCCCGCTGTGCGTCTGTCCACTGGGGCGTCTTGCGCCGCAGGAGAAGAATGTCGGCCTTGGGCGGCTCGGCCATCACCTGGACTTCGGTCTCCACCTGAATATCGACGGGTGTCAACGCCAGTTCCAGCAGCGTACCCAAAAGCTGATGCCAGGGAATGGAGAGTGGCTCGGCGGCGTTCTTCATCATTCGAGTATAGACTGACCAGCTTTGGGTGTCAAGAGCGAATTGTCTCTGAAGAACTACCCAAACACCCCCACCCATCCACCGCCGCGATGCAGCGCCGTTGGTTTTACATCCCCTGCCCGTTGACCCCGCGCCACACAGACCGCGATGTACCGCTCCAGACCACCCCGTTCCACCCGGCAGAGACGCACCGGCTGCAACTGCCCCAACCGGCGACAGTAGGCGTAATGGAAATTCTCCTGCAAGCGTTCCTCCACTTCATCCGCCAGCCCGCGCAGAGACGCATCCGAGACGCCCGGCTGCTCAACGAAAAGTGTGTAGGCAGGTTGGGAATGTTCTGCATCACAGGCCAGCATCACAAAGCGGGGTTGCCAGCCCCGCCGGGCCAGCAGATCGCCCAGCGCGGCGGAGACGTGGCGCTCGTTCAGCTTCTCGCCGAACCAATCGCTCACCGCGTTGGCTCGCCCCACAAAACGGATCAACGGGCACGCCCGATAGCGCCCCACTACCTCCACCACATCCCCCAGCCGGTAGCGATAGAGTCCGCCGCCGGTGGTGATGATAACCTCGTACTGGCCGCCGATTTCCAGTTCGTGGGCCAGATGGGGCAACGCGCTCGAACCTTCCGGGAAGGTTTCCGCCGGCAAAAACTCGAAGAAGTGGGAACGCAAAGAGAGCGCGTGGCCGGGGTGTCCATCCAATGGAAAGGAGACAAAGCCTTCGGTTGCCAGCAGCCCTTTCGCTTGCAGCCGGGCTTGGGGAAAGAGACGGGCCAGCCGGGCTGCATAGCCCGCCGCGTTGCCATCCGCCCAACAACTGATCAGCCCCAGCCCGGGCCAGAGGCGGCGATGGAGCGCGGCCCGTCCGTCGTCATCGGCGAAGGAAGCCGTCCGGCACAAAAGCCGCACCTCCGCCGCCCGCCAGGGATCAGGCCGATTCAGCCCGGCCAAATGGGTGTGCAGGCCCGGCTCCAAGACTGAAGGCGGCGTCAGTGTGCCCTGTTCGATGTCGTCGGCCAGTTGCGGCCACCACTCGGCCAGCGGGTTGAGTACCAGTATAGGAAAGGTGGGGTTCCAGACCGAAATCAGACGCAGCGAGCGGCTACGCAGGAGAAAGAGGAGAGTGACGTAGCGGAAGCTCTCTGGGTCGCTGATCAGCTTCACCCCACCGGGCACAGCCATCAGCGCACGGATCAACCGGCTCTGTGCGTGGCCGAAGTATTCGCTCTCCTCCTCAAAGCCGATGGGAATGCCGCCGGGCGAGTAGCGGTTGCGGGCAGTGACCGGCGTCACCGACCACCAGGCCTGTCCCGCAAAGAGTCCCGGTTGACCCAGAAAGGTGCGCGCCACCCAGGGCGCAATGCCTCGCTGAAACTCGGCTTTCAGGCTGTCAGTGTAGGGGATCAGCTTCGTGGCTGCGCTGGATCCGCTGGTCGGCTCCAAGAGGCGCACGGCTTCGGCGGTGAGAATGTTGGGTTCGCCATCGGCGATGGATTTTACCCACGACGCGATGTCGTCGTAGGTGACGAGGGGGAGGGAGCGTTGGAAGTCGGCGACGGAATGAATCGTGGAAAAGCTATTGCGTATTGCGTATTGCGTATTGGCGTTGGCGCGCAGGATGCGGAAGAGGGTCTGCTCCTGGGCCGCGGCTGCATTGCCCGCCGCCTGCCGCCAGCGCCACGCCTCGGCCAGGGAAAGCCCCACCCACGCACCATTCGCCAGAGCAGACGAAAACGAAACCATCCCGTCCTAACCGGCATCTGAGGATGCCTGCTCCTCTCCATCAAAACTTGCGTTCGTCTTTTTCAACAATTCTGACAGCCGTCCGGGTAGAGGGGGATGCCCCGCGCCGCCAGATCGTCTGGATTCACCCAATGGGCTGGGGCGCGGTTGCCGTCGTCATCAGCGATGACGATTTCGTCCTGGGCGTAGAAACGCTCGTCCACAAAGCGGCACTCCCACAAAAAGACGATTTCGTGGCCGGAATTGCCCATATACGTAAAGATATTCTCCGTTGCCCCCCACAGACGCACAGGCTGCACCACCGCGCCGAACTCCTCCATCATCTCCCGACAAACTGCGTCCCGGCTGCTCTCACCGAACTCCACGCCGCCGCCCGCTGGCCGGTAGAAGAGTTCGCCCTTGCGGGCATCTTCCCCATAGACAGCCAGCCAGCCGCCATCGGACGGTCGGCGGATCAGCGCTAGGGAGATGACGCGGATTCTGGGGTTAGAATCGTTCATGCGTAAGATCAGCCCTTTCTGTAGTTTCTGTCGGTCAGAAACGTGAGGCGTGAAACGTGAGATCGCCGGTTGATCTCACGCTTCACGTTTCACGCCCTGCCAGGCAATTTTGGCTAACGGCTCTGATGCATCACCCCATCAAAACCGCTACAATCCCATCCACCAGCGCCTGATTCTCTGTCTCTGTGTTGTAAAAATAGGGGCTGAGCCGCAGCGCGCCGGGCCCGTAGTCGATGATAATCCCCCGTTCTTTCAGCCCCGTCACAACCGCCGGTGGGTTTGCAACAGGCAACATCACAATCCCCGCGTGGCGGGCCATATCCGCGGGGAGGCGGGGTTGCAGACCCGCGGCGCGCAGACGGCGGATCAGGTCCGCGTCCAGCTCGGCGGTGCGGGCGCGGATGGCTTCCACACCGATCTCTTCAATGATAGACATTCCGCCGTTGGCCGCATAGACTGCAGCCACCGCGGGCGTGCCCGGCTCAAAGCGGCGGGCATCGTCGGCCATCTCAAAGCGCTCCGGGTTGAATGCGAACATATCTTTGGCCGCAAACCAGCCGGTGGTGGTCGGATGCAGTTGGGGGATGAGTTCTTCGCGCACGTATAGAAAGACGATGCCCGGCCCGCCCAGCAGCCACTTCAGCCCGCCGCTGATGTAGACGTCCACCCCCGCAGCTTTCACATCCACAGGAATCTGCCCGGCGGCCTGGTAGCCGTCCACCAGACAGAGCGCGCCCGCGCTGTGAGCCAGAGCGCTGATGGCCGCGATATCCTGAATCCAGCCGCTGGTGAAGAAGACGTGGGTGGTGGCGACCAGCCCGGTACGGGGGCCGATGGCCTGGGCGAAACTGTCCAGGGGAACCCGCACCCGGTCCGGCGAGGGGAGCAGGCGCAACTCTGCGCCCTCTTCGCCCCGGGCCATCCACTGGTAGGGGATCGTCGGGAAGTCCATTTCGGTGACAACGACTTCCGGGCGGGCGGAAAAGTCCAGGCTGCTGCCGATGACGCTGAGGGCCACGCCCACGCTGGGCAGGATGGCGATCTCGTGGGGCTGGGCGTTGACGAGGCGGGCGAAGCGAGCCCGGGCCGCAGCCATTTCGCCCAGCCAGAGTTCGTACCAGGCGCTGGCCCCATAGCTCAACCACTGCTCCTGAAAACGCTGCATCCCGTCCATACTGCGCCGGCTAAGCTGGCCCAGGGAGCAGGTGTTCATATAGACGCTGCGTT
>JACQGT010000424.1 GCA_016199425.1 Chloroflexota bacterium | reverse complement strand
GAGGCCCAGCGCATCGCCGAGGATGACGTGCCGGAAATCCTGTCGGGCAAGCGGGTCATCTCCCTGGATT
The DNA here is from genome assembly GCA_016199425.1 of Chloroflexota bacterium. Taxonomy (GTDB): domain Bacteria; phylum Chloroflexota; class Anaerolineae; order Caldilineales; family Caldilineaceae; genus JACQGT01. Next base: position 2,701 of record JACQGT010000424.1, on the reverse strand, counting down.
TGGGCGCTATGCTGGCCGGGACACGCTTCCGGGGCGAATTTGAGGAGCGATTCAAGGCGACTCTGGACGAAATCCGGCGCAGCGATGGAGAGATTCTGCTCTTTATCGACGAACTGCACACAGTTGTGGGCGCGGGCAACGCGGCCGGCGCGCTGGACGCCAGCAATATGCTCAAACCAGCCCTGGCCCGGGGCGAACTCCACTGCATCGGCGCCACCACTCTGGACGAATACCGCAAGAGCATCGAGAAGGACGCCGCCCTGGAAAGGCGTTTTGCCCCTGTCTATGTGGACGAGCCGAGCATCGCAGACAGCATCGCAATCCTGCGCGGTCTGCGCACCCGCTACGAAGACCACCACAGCATCACCTACACCGACGAAGCGCTGGAGCAGGCCGTGCGCCTGGGCGAGCGTTACGTCACCGAACGCAAACTGCCCGACAAAGCCATCGACCTCATCGATGAAGCCGCGGCCAAACTGCGGGTGGCTATGTATTCCATGCCCACCCATCTGAAGGAACAGAAGGCGCGCATCAACGAACTGTCCGCCGAGGAAGAGGTGGCCTGGGCCGACCGGGACTACGAGAAGGCGGCCCAGGTGAAGACCGAACTGGTGCGTATCAAAGAGGAGTTCAAGACTAGGCTGAAGGCGTGGAAGACCGAAGTCAACCTGGACGATGTGGTGGATGCTACAGATGTAGCCCAGGTGGTGCAAAGTTGGACGGGTATTCCTGCCACCAATTTGCTGGAGGCCGAGACCGGGAAACTCCTGCGTATGGAAGAACATCTGCACCAGCGCATCATCGGTCAGGACAAAGCGATTGAAGCAGTCAGCGACGCTATCCGCCGGGCGCGCAGCGGGTTGAAAGACCCCAAGCGGCCTATCGGCACCTTCCTCTTCCTGGGGCCAACGGGTGTGGGCAAGACCGAACTGGCCAAGACCCTGGCCGCCTTCCTCTTTGACGACGAAGACGCGCTGCTGCGGGTGGATATGAGTGAATACCGGGAGGGCCACACCGTCAGCCGTCTCTTCGGCGCTCCCCCCGGCTATGTGGGCTACGATCAGGGCGGCCAACTGACCGAGGCCGTGCGCCGTCGCCCCTACCGGGTGATTCTCTTCGACGAAGTGGAGAAGGCCCACCAGGACGTCTGGAATACGCTGCTCCAGGTGATGGACGACGGGCGTATGACCGACGGCCAGGGGCGCACGGTGGACTTCCGCAATACTGTGATAATTATGACCAGCAATGTGGGGGCCGAGGCGATCAAGCGCAGTCCTCTGGGCTTTGCCACCCCAGAATTGGACGAGAACGCCATTGCCTCCCACGAGTACAGCAAACAACTCAAGCGGATGTTCCGGCCCGAATTTCTCAACCGCATCGATGAGACGGTTGTCTTTGATGCGCTGAACAAAGCGAATGTGCCGGCCATCGTGCGCATTCTGATGCAGGAGATCACCGTGCGTCTGGACGAAATGGGCATCGGCGTGGAGTTGACCGACGCGGCCGCGGCCCATCTGGCCGAGATCGGCTTCAACCCGGAATACGGGGCCCGGCCCTTGCGCCGTCTGCTCCAGCGCCAGGTGGAGAACGAACTGAGCAAGCGGATGTTGCGGGGCGATTATCAGACCGGGGATCACGTGGTGATCGACTTCAGTCGCAACGACGAGGGCAAAGACGAACTGCTCTTCATCCGCCAGGAGCCGCTACCCATCGCGGTGGAGTGGTCCACCAGCGAAACGGCCTCGGCCAACGCCGAGGGGCAGAGCGCGCAGTAACGGAATGGGAGCTTGAACCTCCTGTTAAACCAACGAAACGTGAAACGTGAGAAGACCCGATGACTCTCACGTTTCACGTTTTTGTCTACCACTCCTCCACCCACTCCTCCTCCTCCCCCACCACCCGGAACTGGCGCTGGGACGGCATCTGCCCGCCACCGGGAGCGGGCAGGGCCAACCCATTTGGCTGGGGCAGATACGCGCCGTTCTGCCCGCCGTAGTAGCCGGCGTACTGGTTGGCCTGGCCCTGGGGCACGGGCATAGAGGGCGGCGTCATAATCACCACCGGCGGGTAGCCCCCATACTGGCCCTGGCCGCGTTGCGATTGTTGACCGCCCTGACCCCGCGGCCCTTCCCCCTCCCACTCCTGGCGGCGCTCGGAACGGCGACCGGCCGCCAGCATCAGCAGCGCAGCCGGGATGCTGGCCAGCACGCCAAAGACCACACCCACAGCGATGCCGATGGCGTCGGCGCTCAGCGAGCTGCCCACCCTCCAGCCCAGCGCGCCAACGAAGATCAATGCGGACAGAATCAGAAGTCGTTTCATTGCTTAATCTCCTTTCGATTGCGTATTTCGTATTTCGTAGGCAGTGGCGTTGGAGGCAGATTGGGATGAATACCTGTAGTGACGAAATAGCGGTCACAGGATGCGAAGATTCGTGACGCACTCTCACGTTTCACGTTTCTCCCCACACCCAATCCCTCACCGACGCCGCCATCGCCACTACTTACGCAATACGCAATACCCGCTCTCACATTTCACGTTTCTGCACTACCCCCAATCCTCACCGATGTCACCATCGCCACCACCTACTCCGTACCGCCAAAAGATCGACCCTTCGACAGGCTCAGGACACCGCGTCACATGCGTTAGTTGCGCTTTTCCTCTGCGTCTCTGCGGGAGACTTTTTGTGGCTATGCCACCT
>JACQGT010000423.1 GCA_016199425.1 Chloroflexota bacterium | reverse complement strand
CGCGGCCAGGGCGCGGCTGCGGGCAACCGGCTGGCGGTCTGGCCGCGGTTGGATGAAATGGGTCTGTGGCTGTCGCCCCTCATCCGAACGGGGGGTCTGTCCGGGTCGTGCAGACGGCAGAAGGGCGCGTGCCATTCGAACTGCTGGCTGCTCACTCTGAACGGGAGTTGTGACGGGCTGGTCAGCTTGCAGTGGGTCAGCGCGCTGCCAAAGGCGCTGGGGGTAGGGCAGGGCGAAATCGGTCAGGCTGATGGGGGTCAGGCCGGTGTTTTCATCAGTTCTGCGCGGCAACAGAGCAGTCACCGAAGGCTGCGGCACAAATGACAGCCCGTCTCCCAATCGATTATCCAGTGCGGATGGCAAAAGCGCTGAAGCGGGTCGGGGCTGCTGGGCCGGCGCGACAGACTGGCGCTGGATGTGATCCAGCAACAAATGGGGACGGCTTGCCAGCAATTGACCGGAAGTACTCACTGCCAACCGCTCGACGACCCGCTGCACGATTCCCAGCGGACGGGAGCGGCCATCACGCAGCGCAGCCGGTCGGTCTGGTGTGCGGCGAGTGGGTCGCCGCGCCAAACGGATCGGCGTCGGTTGTAACGGGATGCCAGACGTGCTTGTTGTACGCGCCCCACGCGCAGAGCGGGAACGAACTGTCCGTGGGGATCGACTCTGCGGGGCAGTTTGGCGCAGAATCGTCTCCTCTGCGGCGGTCGGCGCAAACCAATCCGGCGCGGAATTTTCAGGTTCAGGGAAAAACCAATCCAGGCCAGGTGGCCCCGTGTCGAATTGAGGGGGTGGGACAGCCTCGCTATCGTCGCCGCTCGCCGTCTCTCCGCCGTCGTTGCCCTCGGCAGCGGGCATAGAGAGATATTCCACCTGGCGGGCCATGCGGCGACGCATCATCCGGGGGGAGGGCTGGGCTGGCTGCTCGGCTGGCTGTTGGGCAGGGGGCGGGGTGGGCGGCGTCTGCCCTGGCACGGGGCGGGCAATGGGCTGATCAAACGGCCGTTGCGGCGCCGGTGCTGGGCGGTTGCCGGGCGGTTGCGCCACCGGACGCACGTCTGGCCTGGCCGCGTCCTGGGCTTTGACAAAGTTGGGGAGCGCGGACGGGGACATAGACTCGAACTTGCGCGCCTCCTCAACCCGGCGACGAATCTCCTCCATTGTCATACCAGCCAACGGATTGACCGGCTGCTGGGGCTGGGACGCAGTGGGGCCGCCAACTTCGCCAGCCAGGGGCATATCGATGGCCTCCTCCTGGCGGTTGATCTTCAACAGCGCGCTGATGTTGTTGGCCCCCATATCCCAGTTTTTGAAGATCTCTTCAGAAAATTTCTCGAACAAATTGGGGGAAATCGTGCCTACGTTGGCCTTCCACGCCGAGGTGCGGGTGGCGATGCGGTGAAAACGGCGGAGAATGGCCAGGGTGGAGAGAAAACTGACGCTCTCGTCGGCGCGGCGGCGCAGCAGACGACGAACGAGGGACCCCCCAGCCGTGGGCGCGCTGCCGCCATCCAGCATCTCCCGCACCCAGGGCGAGAGGGATTGGGCCATGCGGTCCGCGCTGTCAACGGCGCGCAGGGAGAAGGTGTCACTGGCAGGTTGCATCCACCCGCCGAGTCGGTCTTCTGTCTCTTCCGCCATAGGTGTTTACACTTTCGTCATCTGAAAATAGGTGTAGGCCAATTCCAATTCTTCCATAGAAAGTTCGTTGCTATCGGCCTTGAGCTGGGGGCCGCTCCATTTGACCGGGTAAGCGTGGAAGATATTCCACGTAAAGGCGGTCTCGCCCGATTCGTTGGCCAGGGAGATAGTAATGTTTTTCAGTTCCGGTTTGATGGTGTTCTGGTCGGCGTTCTTGAGCAGCCAATCCAGCAGTTGCAGGTCGATCAGCCCCCGCTTGAGGGTCACATTCGTGTAGCTGATGCGGCCGGGGAGTTTCACTTCGTAGTTGGTGCGCCCACCTTCAGTAATGCCGTTGTTTTCCCGCTGCGCGGTCAAACCGCTGCATTCGGTGAACTCGGCCGCGGTGACACCGCCGATCTCAATGTAATAGCGCCAGGAAACGGCCCGACTTACGATTTCCGCCATCGATCCCCCTTCGTTTTATGGCTATTCAGATAATCATTCGTAGGGGCGCTGCTTGCTGCGCCCGGTTCGTGCCACGGACGCTGCTTGCTGCGCCCCTACGCCCCATCTGACTATCTTTAGCTCTGCCGCCAGCCACCCCACTGTTCGCCCAATCCCTGCCGTTCCCGATCAAAGAGCAGGTCTCGCTCCAATAATTCCCAAACCTTTTCGGCGATGATGCGGAGCTCCATCTCTTCCAACTCTTCCACATCCACCCAGGCAGATTCGTCTTCGTCGCCCCCGTTGGATCGCCCCATCTTACCCTCCCGTGATGGCGGTAAAGGCAATGGCCTCGACACTTCCGCTGCCGGCTGTCACCGTGCGCTTGACGGACTCGAAGACGAGAGTCACCTCTTCAAAGCCGAAATCGCCGCTCTTGGCGTCGAACTGGGGGCCGGTGATTTTGGAAGGCCAGGCGTTGGAGAGTTCCCAGCGGATGGCCTCGGTAAAATTGCGATTGTAGGCGACGATTGTAACGGGCAGACGGGCCGCGGCATACTTTTTGGGGCTGTAGCTGCCCGTATTGACCGACGGTCCTTCGTGATCCATAAACCAGTCCCACAGGGCTGTATCTGTGGTGAGCAGCCGTTTGAGGGTGGCTGGCTGCCATTTGATGCGTCCTGGAATCATTTGGGTGATGGCCTGGTATTGCTGGTTGACGTATTTGTGTTCGATGTAGTCCCGCTCGAAATCCAGGCCGCTGACTGCGGTGGCGTAGGCGACGAACTGGCCGGCGCCGTTGCCAAATGTCACGCTGAACTGGTAGGTGATGAGTGGGTCCAGACGGGCGCCGCTGATGCCAAGCGGGGGGTCTGTGCGGCCCTGAGTGGATCCGCGCCCGGCGAACCCCCCGCCTGCGGTGTTGGCTGTCGTCCCTCGAAAGGGGCCGCTGGAGAAGGTCGAGGTTGTGTTGGCTGCTGCGCCGCCAAAGCCCCCACTGCTGCCTGCGCCTGCGCCGTCACCGGATGAGGAAGGCGTTGCTGGGGCTCCGCTCCCACCACCAGATGTAGGTCCGCCACTTCCGCCGCCGCTTCCTGCACCACCACCAGCGGAACCAGCACCGCCACTCCCTGTGCCGGCTCCGCCTCCACTGGCACCGCCACCACTGCCCGCGCCGCTGCCAGACGCTCCCGCTGTCGATTCAGCCATCGGTCGTTCCTCCCACAGAAACATACGGGGTATTTTTACAAACTACCCAATACCCAATATCTTTATATCTTTTTTTGCCAGAATCCGTTCACGAGCGCATGGACTCGTTCAGCCTACGGTTGATCCTGGCGATCTGCCGCACCCAAATTTGACGTTCGCCGTGTTCCATCGCCATCACCTGGTCGTGGGGCCAATGGAAATGATAGGCGACGTAGGCTACCTCCTCCCGTAGGCGATCCAAGGGGTAGCCGGCTACCCCCCCAGATCGGCCAAGTCCACAGCAAATTCGGAGCCGCACTCCGGGCAGGTGACTTGAATGGTCGTGCGCCCCTCTTCGTTGATGGTGCGGTAGAGGGCTTGCAGATAGGCCAGGTCTGCGGCGAAGAGGTTTTCGACAATGCTGGGGGAGATGCTTTCCAGAGCGCCCAGGCGGGTGACAACCCGGGCCAGGAGGGTGATGACCAGATAGGCCTGGTTGGTGCGCACCCGCATATCGCGCAGGGGGGCGATCTCGTCCATAGCCGTTGCCAGGCGCATGGTGCCCTTTTTGTGGACGTTGCCCTCCTGATCGATGTAGCCCATAGGAAGGGTAAAATCAAATTCGGTCTGGAAGCTCATCAATGAACTCCTGTGCTGAGATGGTAGTTTATGGAGATGGGATTGGTAACCGCGCTACAGTATACCCGCTTCTCCCGCTGAAAGCAACTGCGATTCCCCTTACCTAGGGCTTATCAGTTCTCAAACGAGGTGGGAACAGGGAGGTGATAGAATCGAAAGAGATGTGGAGATGTAGAAACAGAGGGGGAAGAAATGGAAGCGATGCCAGGGAGTGT